>JAFNAJ010000079.1 GCA_017860085.1 Acidobacteriota bacterium
GCGATGACCGACGCCGGCAATGTGGGCACCGCGATGGCATCGCGCAGGTCGAGCAGCAGGTCGAGCCGGTCGGCCCTCAGCGCCCGGGCGCGCTGCTGCTGCAGCTCGACTCCCATGATTTCCAGCTGCTCGCGCAGCCGCTCGTTGTCGCGCGCGACGTTCGTCAGCGAAACGTAGCGAGACCACGCACCGCCGACCCCGTTGATGACGAAGGCGCTCGCCCGCTGCACCTCGGACACGGCGGCGAAGACCACGGCTCTGAAGACCGAGGTGCCCGAAGGGGTCGTGACCTGCGCGGAGATGAGCACGAGCTGCGCGAGCACGACGAGCATGAACAGCAGCCCGGTGCGCCGCCGGATCTCGAGCACGGGACCGGCACCGGGGCCACGGGGAACGGCCCGGTGCGACTCAATCGATGGCAATCTTCCTCAACAGGTTGAAGTCCGACAGCATCTTGCCGGCCCCGAGGACGACCGACGAGAGCGGGTCCTCGGCCATCGCCACGGGCAGCCCCGTCTCCTCGCGCAGACGCTTGTCGAGATTCTTGAGCAGCGAGCCGCCGCCCGTGAGCACGATGCCGCGGTCCACGATGTCGGCGGCCAGTTCGGGGGGTGTACGCTCGAGGGCCACGCGCACGGCGTCGACGATGACGTTGACCGTCTCGGCCAGCGCGTCCCGCACCTCTTCGTCGCTGATCGTGATCGTCTTCGGCACGCCCTCGATGAGGTGACGTCCCTTGATCTCCATGGAGATCCGCTCGTCGAGCGGGTAGGCCGACCCCAGCTCGATCTTGATCTGCTCGGCCGTCCGCTCACCGATGAGCAGGTTGTACGTGCGCTTGATGTACTGGATGATCGCCTCGTCCATCTCGTTGCCGGCGACCCGCACCGCCTTGCTGTAGACGATGCCGGCCAGCGAGATGACGGCGATGTCGGTGGTGCCGCCGCCGACGTCGACGATCATGTTGCCCGACGGCTCGGTGATCGGCATGCCGGCGCCGATCGCGGCGGCCATGGCCTCTTCGACCAGGTGCACCTCGCTCGCCTTGGCGCGGTAGGCGCTGTCCTTGACGGCCCGTTTCTCCACCTGGGTGATCTCGGAGGGCACGCCAATCACGATGCGGGGCCGGACCCACACGTTGCGGTTGTGAGCCTTCTTGATGAAGTAGGCCAGCATCTTCTCGGTGACGTCGAAGTCGGCGATGACGCCGTCTTTCATCGGCTTGATGGCGACGATGTTGCCGGGCGTCCGCCCGAGCATCTCCTTGGCGTCGCGACCGACGGCCTCGATGCGGCCGTTCACCTTGTTGATGGCGACGATCGACGGCTCGTTGAGCACGATGCCCTTGCCGCGCGCGAAGACGCAGGTGTTGGCCGTGCCGAGGTCGATCGCCAGGTCACTCGAGAACACAGAAAACAGCGACCGCGGATTCAACGTGTTGTCTCCAGTCTCGCCCGCGGACCGCCGCTGGACCGAACGGACGGGGCAACGTAGATGGCATTCTTCCCGCTCGACTTCACCCGATACATCGCGGAGTCGGCCGCCTGCAGCAGGCGCGTGCCGCTCCCGTCGCCGCCGACGAGCGTGGCCACGCCGATCGACACCGTGAGGCGCAGCCGCAGGCCGTCGCGGCTCAGGAACGTGCGGGTCGCCACGCGCTCCCTGACTCGGGTCGCCACGGCGCGACCGCCGGCCTCGTCTGTGTCGGGCAGGACGAGCGCAAACTCGTCACCGCCGTACCGGACCGCCACGTCGCTCTCGCGCAGCGACCGTCTCAGAACCCTCGCGACTTCCACCAGGGTGCGGCTGCCGGCCAGGTGCCCGTGGGCATCGTTCACCCGTTTGAAGTCGTCGAGATCGACGAACAGCACCGAGAGCGGCCGGCCGGTGCGCTGCGCCCGCTTGGATTCCCGGCGGAGCACCTCGGCCAGAAACCGCGCGTTGTACAGCCCGGTGAGGTCGTCGGTCACCGACAGCGCCTCGGCGCGCTCGATGCGTAGCGCACTGTCGAGCACCAGGGTCAAGGATTCGAGCCGTGCGCGCACGGCCTCGCACGCGTCGTCCACGTGCTCGGGCCTGCGGGCCACCGCCCTGGATGCAAGCCCCACCAGTGCGGCGCTGGTCCGCCCCCGGCACTGCAAGGCCACGCCGAGGCCAGCGCCCCGAGGCCCCGCCGGCACGCCGTCTGAGAGACGCGGGAGCAGCAGGTCGTCGCCCGAACGCAGCACCCGTGACGCCAGCGCGCGGACTATGGTCAGGTGCGAGTCGGGCAAGCCTCGCTCAGCGAGCAGTCGCGGACGCCCCACCCACTGGTCCACCAGGATGGCCCACGAGGCGAGCGGCGCCTGGCGGGTGATGGCGGCAACCATGAGATCGGCCACTTCGTGGGGGTCCGTCGACTGGAGGGCGGCGCGCAGGAGGGTGTCGTCCGAGGCTGAACGGCGGCCGCGCGCGGGCGCTCGACGGGCCAGGCGCCGCAGGCACGACGGCAGACTGGCCTGGCGCGACGCGCCCTGTCGACGCGGCGACAGCCGTCCCGAGCCGGCGACGCTTCGGTCGGCCGCCGCCTTGGCGCCTGCCCGGCGCCCAGAACGTCTCGTTGGAGGCACGATCGGAGCCCCTCGAAATTCAGTGTTCCCGCGAGGACCGGCCCCGGCGCGAGCGGGAACGGCACCCTGCCGCTCCCGACGGGCAGGCGCTACCCGGCCGCGCTCCCGCCCGCCGGCCCCGGCGCCGCCCACGCGGGGACGTCGCCAGTTCTTATCGGCCGACAGGCGCGCGTTCCACACGCCCGGATGTCGTGCCTTCCCGCCCACGATATCACACCGAAGCGCTTGCCATGCACGGAAGGTGCCAGCTAATATCGTGTCTTTGCCTGACCCTTGGACGGGCACGAAGGGACGCTGAACCGCCATGACCATGCTCGATCGCATGCGCCGCCACCGCAACTGGCTCAAGTGGAGCCTTGCCCTGGTGGTGCTCGCCTTCATCTTCTTCTACGTGCCCGACTTCCTGGGTTCGCCGGGCTCCCAGTCCGACCAGCAGGGTCCACGCCAGATGCTGGCGGAAGTCGATGGCCACGCCATCACGCTGGACCAGTACCAGCGCGCGTACTTCGCGCAGGTGCAGGCATACCGCAACGCGTACGGGGCGAACGTCAACGAACAGCTGCTGAAGCAGCTCGGTATCGGCCAGCAGATCCTCCAGCAGCTCGTGGACGAGCAGGCGGCGCTGGCCGAGGCGCGTCGCCTGGGACTGTCGGCCACCGACACCGAGGTGCGCGAGCGGATCGTTCGCCTGCCGGCGTTCCAGGAGAACGGCCAGTTCATCGGCGAGCAGCGCTATCGGCAGCTGCTGCAGATGGGCAACCCGCCGGTGGCGCCGGCTGAGTTCGAGGAGAACGTGCGCCGGGGCATCCTGCTCGAGAAGCTGCGAATGGCCGTCACCGACTGGATGACGGTGAGCGATGCCGACGTGGAGCGCGAGTTCCGCCGACGCAACGAGAAGGTCAAGCTGCAGGTCGTGGCGCTGCCCGCGGACCGCTTCCGCGAGGGCATCGTGCCAGCCGACGCCGAGCTGGCCACGTACTTCGAGTCGCGCAAGGAGGACTTCCGGATTGGCGAGAAGCGCAAGATCCGCTTCATCCCCATCGACGTCCAGGCCCTCCGCGAGCGCGTCGCCGTGTCCCAGGCCGACATCGAGCGCTCGTACAACGACAACCTCGACCAGTACACGACGCCCGCGCAGATCCGGGCCAGCCACATCCTCCTGAAGACCGAGGGCAAGGACGAGGCGGTGGTGCGCGCTCAGGCCGAGAAGATCCTCGCCGAGGCCAGGTCGGGTGGCGATTTTGCGGCCCTGGCCAAGCAGTATTCGGAAGACGAGGGGAGCAAGGAGAACGGCGGCGACCTCGACTTCTTCGGACAGGGACGCATGGTGCCCGAGTTCGAGAAGGTGGCGTTTGCGCTCGAGCCGGGCGCCTTGAGCGACCTGGTCAAGACACAGTACGGGTTTCACATCATCAAGGTGACCGACAAGCGCGCGGCCTCGGAGCGGCCCCTGGCGGAGGTCCGCGACCAGATCACCGAGCAGATCAAGTGGGAGCGGGCGCAGCAGCAGGCCTCGGACATCGCGGCCGCGCTGGCCGCCGAGATCAAGTCGCCGGCGGACATGGAAAAGGCCGCCGGCCCTCGCGGCCTGACGGTGAAGGAATCGGGGTTCTTCCTTCGCGACGAGCCGATTGCGGGCCTGGGCCCGTCGCCCGAAGTGGCGGCGGAGGCCTTCACGCTGAAGGAGGGCGACGTCAGCCCGGCCATCCGCAGCGCGCAGGGCTACGCCGTCATCAGCGTCAGCGGTACGGAGGCGTCCAGACTGCCCACGCTCGATCAGGTCAAGGACCAGGTGCGCGAGGCGGTGGTGCGGCAGAAGGCCCTCGAGGCGGCGCGTGCGAGTGCCGGGACGCTGGTCGCGGCCCTGAAGGCGGCCCCGGACTTCGCTGCCGCGGCCAAGCAGGCGGGATTCGAGGCAAAGACGACCGAGTTGATTGCGCGCGGCACGGCCCTCCCTGACGTGGGCGTGAGCCAGGCGGTCGAGGCTGTGGCGTTCTCGCTCCCGGCCGGAAGCGTGAGCGATCCCATCGCCGCCGAGACGGCCGCCGTCATTGTCAAGGTGGACGAGCGGCGCGAGGTGACGAAGGAAGAGATCGCGGCCGGCGTCCAGACGCTGCGCACCACCCTGCTGAACGAGCGGCGCGGCCGCTTCTTCAGCAGCTACATGGTGAAGGCCAAGCAGCGGATGAACATCCGCATCGATCGCGAGGCCGTCGCGCGACTGTTCACGTAGTGCCCGGTGTGCGGGGCTCGCATCTCAGCGGCCCGTGCGGGAGTTGACATGATTCGCCCGCCAGCCTCCCGTCCCCTGCGCGTCGCGGCGGTCGTCGCGGTCGGGCTCGCGGCCGTCCTGTCGGCCCAGCAGGCCGCCCCGACGTCCGGGCTCGATTACGTCCGCGAGCACTACACGAAATACGAGTTCAGGATTCCCGCGCGCGACGGCGTGAAGCTGTTCACGTCTGTCTACGTCCCCAAGACGTGCGACACGCCGTATCCAATCCTGCTGACCCGCACGCCCTACTCGGTGTCGCCGTACGGCGTCGACCAGTCGCGCGAGAGCCTCGGCCCGTCCGAGCACGTGATGAAGGATGGGTTCATCATCGCCTATCAGGACGTGCGTGGCCGGTACATGTCGGATGGCGAGTGGATCGAGGTGCGTCCGCACAACCCCGCGAAGGCGGCGAAGACCGACACTGACGAGAGCACCGACACGTGGGACACGGTGGACTGGCTGGTCAAGCACGTGCCGTGCAACAACGGTCGCGTGGGCATGTGGGGCGTCTCGTACGGAGGCTTCTACGTGTCGGCCGGCATGATCGACGCGCACCCGGCGCTGGTTGCGGTTTCGCCCCAGGCGCCGGTCACCGACTACTTCCTGGGCGACGACTCGTTCCACAACGGCGCGTTCATGCTGGCGGCGAACTTCGGGTTCTACACGGCGTTCAAGCCCCGGACCGGGGAGCCCGCGCCGCCAGACCCTCGCATCCCGTTCGCCTACGGTACGCCCGACGGGTACGAGTTCTACCTCGCGCTCGGTCCCTTGTGGGACGGGGCCGAGCGGTTCGCGCTCAACGCCAACCCGCACTGGCGCATCAACCTCGAGCACACCACGTACGACGACTTCTGGAAAGCGCGATCCATCTGGCGCCACTTCCGCAACGTCACCCCGGCGGTGCTCACCGTGGGTGGGTGGTTCGATGCGGAGGACCTCGCGGGCCCGCTGCGCACCTACAGGACGCTGAGAGCCGAGAGCCCCAAGACAGACAACCGGCTGGTGATGGGGCCGTGGACGCACGGCAGCTGGTCGCGCGGCGACGGCAGGCGCGTGGGCAACCTCGATTTCGGCCAGCCCACGGCCGCCTACTATCGCGAGCACGTCGAGTTTCCCTTCTTTGCGCACTACCTGAAGGGCAGGCAGACCCCAGCAGTGCCCGCCGCCTCGATCTTCGAGACCGGCACCAACCGCTGGCGCGGGTTCGACACCTGGCCGCCAGCGACGACGGCCCGCACCTACTACCTGCGGGCCGATGGCGTGCTCGCACCCGAGGCGCCGCCGGACACGGGCGATGCCTTCGACGCGTACGTGAGCGACCCGTCGCGCCCGGTCCCGTATGTCGGGCACGTGCAGATGGGCATGCAGGGCGACTACATGACCGAGGACCAGCGCTTCGCCGCCAAGAGGCCCGACGTGCTGGTCTATTCGACAGCGCCGCTCGAGGAGGACCTCACGGTGCTCGGACCGATCACGGTGGAGTTGCACGTGTCCACGTCGGGCACCGACGCGGACTTCGTCGTGAAGGTGATCGACGTCTACCCGAACGACTTCCCGACGGAGGAATGGAAGGGGCCCGACCCACGCCCGGCCAACCATGTCCGCATGGGCGGCTACCAGCAGTTGGTGCGGGGCGAGCCGTTCAGGGGCAAGTTCCGCAGGAGCTTCGAGCGCCCCGAGCCGTTCGAGCCTAACGCGCCCGACCGCATCCGCTTCGAGCTGCCCGATGTGGCGCACACCTTCCGGCGCGGCCATCGCCTGATGGTGCAGGTGCAGAGCTCCTGGTTCCCGCTCATCGATCGGAACCCGCAGACCTTCACGGACATCCCGCGGGCGCGGTCCCAGGACTTCAGGGCGGCTACGCAGCGCGTCTTCCGATCGCAGGCGCGACCCTCGTCGGTGACGCTGCCGATCGAGGCCGGTTCGGGCGGCTGACGCCCGGTCGTTATCTCACGAACACATTCGGCATCAGCGCCAGCGGCTCGCCGCGCCGGAAGAGGTGCAGCGTGCTCGTGAGGCTGCGCGCCACCGCGCGTTCCTCCGGTCGCGGCAGGATCTGCGACACGATGGCCGTCCGCACGCTGCTGAAGGGGTCGGCGACCAGCTCGTACCAGCTCCGCTTGGGCGGGTACACGACGATCTCGACCTTCGCGGTGGAGGGGATCTTCGCGCGTTCGCGCGCGATGGCGATGGCGCGTTCGAGCCCGCCCAGTTCGTCCACCAGCCCCAGGTCCCTGGCCTGACGCCCGGTCCACACGCGTCCCTGGGCAATCGCATCGATCTGTTCGGGCGTTGAACGCCTCGCCTGGGCCACCTTCTCGACGAACCCGTCGTAGAAGGCCTGCAGCTGCTCGACGAGCTTGGCGCGTTCGGCGTCGCTGTAGGGCCGGGCCGGTGAGTTCATGTCGGCCATGCGGCCCGCCGAGACGCCGTCGACCCTGGCGCCCAGCTTCTCGAAGGTGCCGCCGGTGACGAACTTCCCCGCGTAGATGCCGATCGACCCGGTGAGCGTGGCCGGCTGCGCCACGATGACGTGCGCGGGCAGCGCCACGTAGTAGCCGCCCGAGGCCGCCAGATCGGACATCGAGACCACCACGGGCTTCTTCGCACGCGCGAGTGTGAGCTCGTGCCAGATGACGTCGGAGGCCACCGATGACCCGCCGGGGCTGTCGATGCGCACGACGATGGCCTTGACGCGGGCATCCTCGCGGGCCCGGCGGACATACTCGCTGATGGTGTCCGACCCGGAGAACTCCCCCTCCGTGGCCCTGCCGCTCCGGCCCGACGTGATCATCCCGACGATGTAGATGATGGCGATGCGGTCGGCGCGGCCGAATCCCGAGGTCGTGCCCGTGCGCGCGTAGTCGTCGAGCGAGATGGCGCGGTCGCCGTCGATGGCAAGGCGAGCCGCGCGGCTCGCTTCGTCGCGATACGCGAGGTCGTCGATGAGCCCCGCCCTGAGGGCGTCCTCGGGAAGGAACGGTCCCTCGTCGACCAGCGCGCGCACCTCGTCGCTCGACTTCGAGCGCCGCGCGGCGATGCCGTCGACGAGCTGGGAGAACAGGTCGCCGTTGAGCGATTCGGCCATCTCGCGGTGGGCCGGCGTGAAGCCCGTTTCGGTGAAGGTGTTGATGGCCGTCTTGTAGTCGCCGATGTGCACGAGGTCGGGATATGTGCCGATCTTGTCGAGGGTGCCGCGGAAGAAGACCTCGTAGGTGGCGAGGCCGCGCACGTCGAGCGGGCTCGTGGGCAGCAGGAAGATGCGGTCGCACGCGGTGGCGACGTAGTATTCCTGCTCGCCACCGAACTCGAGGAACGCCACGGCCGGCTTGCCGGACGTGCGGAAATCGAGGACCGCGTCACGCACCTCCTGTACCTTGCCCCAGAGCGTGGCGCCGCCCGCCGGCACGACGAGCAAGCCCTTGATGCGGCTGTCGGTTTTCGCCCGGCGGATCGCGTCGATCGTGGCCCGTACCGTGGGCCGCGACGGGAGCCACGAGCTGAAGAGGCCCAGCGGCTCGACCTCGGCGAGATCGCCCAGGCGCAGGACGAGGGTCGACCCCTGGCGCACGGTGGGACCGCCGCCGACGAGGAGCGCGCTGAACACGAGTCCGGCAGCCGAGACGACCACCGCGAGGCCGATGAGGGCCAGGACGAGCCCGGTCCCACGACGAAGAGCCAAGGAGACCTCCCGTGCGCGACGAGCGAGCGCGGGATCGAGTATAGCGGGGCTCGGCGTTCGGCGCTCGGGACTCGGCTCGCGGGGTGTGTGCAGCGCAGGCCTTCAGGCCTGCGTGGAGGGGTCGGCCCGCGGGTCGCGGTGGGGCGGGCCTTCAGGTCCGCCGTGTAGGCCGCCGGTGGCAGCCCGCACGGCGAATCGGTTATAGTACGGGGTCCTGCCGAGTGCGTGCCCGCGTGCGGAAGTGGCGGAACTGGCAGACGCGCTAGCCTCAGGAGCTAGTGGCCGAAAGGCCGTCGGGGTTCAAATCCCCGCTTCCGCACCAACCGCTCGCCTCGCTCGCGCTTGGCCCGGACACGGGGCTTTCGGCACTCCGCCTTCCGCGCTCCGCGCGTCGGCCCTCAGGCACAAATCCCCGCTTCCGCACCAACACCT
>JAFNAJ010000465.1 GCA_017860085.1 Acidobacteriota bacterium
GAGGTGAAGGGCGACCTGATCGTGGCCGGCGGCGAGCTGTCGATCGGCGGCAGCGTGGGCGACGATCTCTATGCGGCCGGCGGCGACGTCAAGCTCGACGCCATCGTGACCGGAAATGCGCGCCTCGCGGGCGGCGATGTCGCGCTGGGACCGGCGACGGTCGTGGCCGGTGCCGTCTCGCTCACCGGAGCGCGCGTGACGTTCGAAGGCAATTCGCACGGGCACCTTCAGGCGTCCGCGGCCTCCGTGAACGTCGACGGCGCGGTGCACGGCGATGCGGAGGTGCGTTCCGAGGAACTCGTGATCGGCCCGAATACGCGAATCGGTGGACGGCTCGTCTATCACGGGCCGAGCGCGCCGTCGGTGCCGGAGGGCGCGGTCATCGCGGGTGGCGTGGAGTTTCACAAAGCGAACGCGAGCCGGTACCTGGAGGACTCCGGCGATCGGTGGCAGGACCGCGCTCACAGCGTCGGTTCGTTCCTCTGGTTCGTCGGCGTGTTCGTGGCGGGAACGCTTTTCCTGGTGCTGTTTCCCGGATACTCCACCCGGGCCGCCGAGACGATCGGTCGCGAGCCACTCAAGGTGATCGGCCTGGGTCTCGCCATCCTCGTGTGCGTGCCGTTCGTCACGCTCGTCCTGCTGATCACGATCATCGGCATTCCGCTCGCGTTGCTGGTCATTCCGCTCTACCTGCTGCTCATCTTCCTCGGCTGGGTCACCGTCGCGCTCTTCATCGCGCAGTGCGGCCTCGCCGCCGCTCGAACCGGCCAGCCGGTCACGCTGGGCTGGCGTCTGCTCGCCCTGCTCCTCGGGCTGGTCGCTCTCTGGCTGTTGCAGAGGATTCCGCTGGTCGGCGGACTGATCGTATTCATCGCGCTGATGGCCGGTGTGGGCGGGCTCGTGTGGCAGGCATGGACGCGCCGGGAGCCTGAGCCCAGGCCGGCGGGCTGACCGCCGGTGGCGTGGCGGGAGCGCCTGCGCGAAATCTCGGAGACCCCCTGGTCACCGATCGGCGCCCCGGCTGCGCTGGGCGGCGTGGTGTTCATCCTGTGGATCCTGCTGCAGGCCTCGACGGGTGATCGGTGGGTGCCGATCCTCGATCACGCAAACCTCGCGTTCCACGAGGCCGGGCACCTGATCGTCGGCGTGATCTCGGATACGATGGCGGTCTACGGCGGGACGATCGGCCAGCTCGTGTTTCCGATCGCCACGGCGTGCACGTTCTGGTCGCGGCGCAACACGCTCGGTTTCGCGCTGTGTGTCGCCTGGGGTTGCGAAAGCTTGTTGAACATCGCCACCTACATGGGCGACGCGCGAGCCATGTCGCTGCCGTTGATCGGCGGACTGGATCCGGAGACGCACCACGACTGGCGCGAGATCTTAACCCGCTGGGGCATGCTGGATCTCGACACGGCGTGGGCGGATCTCAATCGAGGGATTGCCTGGACCGTTGGCCTGTGGGTTTGCTGGTGGCTCGCGCGCCGCTTCAGGAGCAATGGATGAACTTTTGGCCGCACCTGCTCGCAGTGCTCGTCGGCGCCGGGCTCACCCTCCAGGTGGGGATGAACGCAACCGTTCGACAGGTGATCGACTCGCCGCTGGTCGCCACGATCGTCAACTTCTGCGTGGGCCTTGCCGCGCTGGCACTGCTCGCCGTCGCGACCGGCGCGAGGGTGACTCCGGGTTCCGCGGCCATGGTGCCGGGCTGGGCGTGGTTGGGCGGCCTGCTCGGTGCCGGCTATGTCGTGGTGACGATCCTCGTGGGCCCGCGACTCGGCGCAGCCGCGTTGGTGGCGCTCACGCTGTCCGGGCAGATGCTTGCCGCCCTGGTCGTCGATCACTATGGCGCCATCGGGTTTCCGCAGAGTCCGATCACTGCGTCGCGCCTGCTCGGCACCGCATTGCTCGTGGCGGGCGTGTTGCTGGTCATGCGTCGCTGAGCAGGAGGGGCCCCGTGGCAAGGACACCGTCGACCATGCTGGCGCTCGGCACGAGCGCACCGGATTTCCGCCTGCCGGACTTCGACGGCGCGACCCATGCGCTCGCCGACGTGAGCAGCTCGCCGGCGCTGCTCGTCGCCTTCATCTGCAGCCACTGCCCGTTCGTGAAGCATGTCCGGGAAGAGTTCGCGAGGTTCGCCCGCGAGTACCAGCCCAGGGGCCTCGCGGTCGTCGCCATCAACTCGAACGACGTCGTTGCCTACCCCCAGGACGGACCGGACGCAATGCGGCAGGAAGCCCGTACCCTCGGCTACACGTTTCCCTACCTGCTCGACGAGAGCCAGGCGGTGGCCAGGGCCTATCGCGCTGCCTGTACGCCCGACTTCTTTCTGTTCGATGCCGCGCGGCGGCTGGTGTATCGCGGCCAGTTCGATGACAGCCGTCCCGGCAACGATCGACCGGTGACCGGCGCCGACCTGCGTGCGGCGGTCGAGGCCGTGCTCTCGGGGAATCAGCCGGCGCCGGATCAGCGCCCGAGCCTCGGCTGCAACATCAAGTGGAAGCGCGGCAGCGAGCCCGAGTATTCCGGTCACTGAAGGCGGGTGCGCAGGAGCCCTCAGGGGCCCGTGCGGCGCGCCGGAAATTCGCGCGCGACCTGGCGTGCCAGTTCCGTCAACTGGTGTACCGCGCCCTCTGGTGTGGAAACACGAGTCTCGTCACTGAGGAGCCCGCGCCAGATGAGCCGTCCCGACTTGGGGTCCTCGACGAACACGATCACGGAACCCTCGCGAACCCTCATTTCCTGGGGAGGCAGCGAGGCTGGCGGAAGTGGCGCGTTGCCGGGAGTGAGCACGTTGGGCGACGGCGCGCCCACGCGCTGATCCTCTGCGGCCACGAAACGCTGGGTGCCCGCGACCTGGTAGCTCACGTGCATGTCGGCGGCGGCCGGGTCGGATACCTCGACATATCCCTTGCGCATGAGCTCCTCGACGACCGCCTGGCGCACGTGCTCGGCGACGCCACTTTCAATTTCGGCCGACGGAGTCGTCGGCATGCAGCACTCGCCACCCGTCCAGGCGAAGGTCCGCTTGCCTGCGATGTCGGCATCGGCGGCCTCGAAGCGATCGACTTCCCGGGTGGTCGCGCAACCGGCGGCCGTCAACAGCAGCGTCACGACCAGCCAACGTCGAAGATTCATCGGGTACTCCTGCGCAG
>JAFNAJ010000466.1 GCA_017860085.1 Acidobacteriota bacterium
GCCGTTGATGCTGTGGGTGAGCGGCTCGAGGTGCGAGTAGCCGAAGGGGAAGCGCCGGTCCTCCGGCCGCACCACCAGCTTGGCGGCGAGCAGGCTGAGTCCGCCGCCGACCAGGCTGAACAGCGAGAAGACGCCGTTCAGGATCACGACGTCCGATTCGATGACGAGGCCCCAGGCGATGCTGCCGACCGCCAGCACCACGACGCCCCACAGCGACAGCCAGAGGGTGCGCTGCTCGATGCGGTTCGCCGCGGCTCCCCGCGGCGACACCCGGTCAGCCGCGGCTGACGGCCTACCCGCCAAGGTCAGCTCCAGGTCGGCCGGGGCGACCAAAACGGGCCGCGCTCACTCATAACCGGGGTAAGGGCAGCCTTCGGGCGGACAGTCGGGCTGGTTCGTGAGGATGGTCGCGATGTCGGAGCCGCGCTCGCGGATTGCGTCGGTGCCGCGGATGGCGACCCGCCCGGCAGCGGGCGCCGTGTATTCCTGCACCAGGTCGCCGAAGGCGTTGCGCTGGATCGCGAGCGGCTGCCCTTCCTTCACCGCGTCGTTCAGCTCCACCAGGTACTCGACGAAGCCTCCGGTGTCGGCGACGACATCGACCAGCGCATTTCCCCGGAAGGCGTTGACCGTCGCGGCGGTCCGGCCCACCTTCTGCCCGGTCACGCCGTAGTGGGCGAGCACGTTGTCAATGCCCTCGACGCCTGCCTTCACCATGTCGGGCTCGTAGCCGCGCGGCCCCCCGAGCTCGAGCGTCAGTGCCGGAATGCCGGCCTTCACCAGTGCGTACTCGAAGGTCCCCTCGAGCCCGGGGTCGCGCTTGATCTGGTCGACCGGAAACAGATCGGCGAGCGCCAGCGATTCCGCATCGCCCGCGTAGGCGAAGATGAAGAGCGCGAAGTCCGCGCCGTTGCCGCCGGTGTGCATGTCCACGGCCACGTCGACGTTGCCCTTCACGAGCTTTTCCATGACCAGCCAGGCCTGGCGCTCGACCGAGTTCCCGGTCTCCTTTCCGGGGAACACACGATTCGGGTTGATCCAGGTGGTGCCCAGATTCTTGATCGGCCAGGTGCGCGTGACGTACTCGATACCCGGCCGGTTGATGCCGACGATACCGATGACGCTGCCGGCGAGCTTTGTCGGATCGAGCTTGCGAAAGACCTCGTGCACGGTCGCGACCGGGGTCAGCTCGTCGCCGTGCACGCCGGCCACCAGCAGGACGCGCCTCCCCGGCTTCGCCCCCTTAGCGACCATTACGGGCACGTACCAGCGCTGCCCGGAGCCCATCTCGACGGATTCGAAGTAAAGGCGATGAAGCTTGCCGGACTCGAGCGATTCCACGTCGAGTCGGTCGATCACCGGAATCCCCTGGATGCTGTCGCCAGCCGCTGCCGTGACGGTGAGGGGAACGGCGCCGAGACAGCAGAGGAGCAGCAGGGTCGATACGCGCATGGTCACTGCTCCCGAAGGTTGCGGGTGATCGGCGCGACGTGGCTCAACACGCCGGCCGTCGATCCGTGAACGTCAAACGTTTGGAGCCTCGTCCTCATCGCGCCCATCACCCCAGCACGGCCGCGATGGCGACGCCGCCGGCGGCCACGACGAAGAACCCGAGCAGAAGCGGCCAGATGAAGCGCAGGTACCGGTCGAACCCGACCTTGGCGATCGCCAGCCCGCCCACGACGACGACGTTCGTGGGGGACATCAGGAGGGTCAGGCCGTGCGCGAGGATCCAGGCGGTGATGGTGAGGGGACGGCCGACGCCGGCGAAGTCCGCCAGCGGCGTCAGCAGCGGCATCGCCAGCGCGGCGTGGCCCGAGCTCGACGGGATGAGGAAGGCGAGCGGGACGTTCACCAGCATGGCACCGACGGCGAAGGCGCCCGCCGACGCCCCGGCGATGAGCTGCTCCATGGCGTGCAGGATGGTGTCGAGGGTCTGGGTGTTGGTCATGATCGCCGACACGCCGCCCGCCAGGAGCATGACCATGGCCGGGCTCATCATGTCCGAGGCGCCGGCCGCGATCAGCCGCACGATCTCCTTCTCGTTCATCCTCGCGACCACGCCGACCAGGACCGATGCGACGAGGAACAGCATGGCCAGCTGCGGGAACCACCAGTTGAGCTCGAACCAGAAGGGCTCGGCCGCGACGACCGCGTGCGTGACGTAGTAGTCGGCGGGACCGCCCTTTCCGCCGACGACGCTGGACCAGGGGATGACCGAAAAGATCATCAGCCCGAAGGCCGCGACGGTGATGGCCAGCACCCACTTCTGCGTGACCGTGAGGCGCTCGGCAGCCGCGCCGGAAGGGACGGCCGGGTCGCCGGCCGCCTGCCCCGCGGAGTCCCCTGCCAGCGGAGGATCCTGGTCGAATTCGACGAACGATGCGCGCGGGTCCGCCCGCACTCGGGCCGCATAGCGCAGCACCCACCCGACTGCCATCGCGGTGAGCACCAGCCACAGGATCAGTCGCAGGACGATGCCGTCGCCGATGCCCACGCCGGCCTCGCCAGCCGCGACGCCGATCGAGAAGGGGTTGACGGTGGACGCCATCACGCCCACCCCGGCGCCGACGATGATCATCGCGGCAGTGACCAGCCGATCGTAGCCGAGCGCGGCCATGAGCGGTATGAACAGAGCGTAGAAGCCTAGCGTCTCGACGGAGAAGCCCATCGTCGAGCCGAGGAGCGAGAAGAGCACCATCACCGCGGTGATGAGCAGCCACCCCCGGGTGCGCAAGCGGTTGGCGAGGGCGCCGACGCCGACCTCGAGGGCGCGGGTCGCG
>JAFNAJ010000080.1 GCA_017860085.1 Acidobacteriota bacterium
CGGGGCATCCTCGTCTGCGGCACCGGGATCGGCGTGGCCATGGCCGCCAACAAGATCGCCGGCGTGCGCGCGGCGCCCGTCACCGATCTCGAGTCGGCGCGGCTGTGCCGCGAACACAACGACGCAAACGTCCTCGCCCTCGGCGCGCGGATCCTGCCGGTCGAGCGCGCGCTCGAAATCGTCAGGACGTTCCTCGACACGCCCTTTGCGGGCGGCAGGCACGAGCGGCGCGTCCGCAAGATCGCAGGACTCGAGCACAAACCGTCCGCCTAGCGGGCCCAGCCCGAGCGTGGCCCCTCCCGAGGAGCGCGGCCTCACCGGAGAACGACCATGTCGCACACCACCATCTCCTCAGCCGTCACCCGCACCCTCGCCGACACCGATCCGGAGATCGCCGCCGCCATTCGCGACGAGATCAACCGCCAGAACAGCGGCCTCGAGCTGATTGCCTCCGAGAACTTCGTATCGCTCGCCGTGCTGCAGGCCATGGGCTCGGTGATGACCAACAAGTACGCGGAGGGGTATCCGGGCCGTCGATACTACGGCGGGTGCGAGTTCGTGGACGTCGCCGAGTCGCTGGCGATCGCGAGGGCCAAGGCCCTCTTCGGCGCCGATCACGCCAACGTCCAGCCGCACTCGGGCGCCCAGGCGAACATGGCGGTCTACCTGGGCACGCTCAAGCCCGGCGACACGCTGCTCGGGATGAACCTGGCGCACGGAGGACACCTCACCCACGGGCACCCGCTCAATTTCTCGGGCAAGCTCTACACCATCGTGCCGTACGGCGTCAGGGCCGACGACGAGCGCATCGACTACGACGAGCTCGAGCGCCTCGCACGCGAGCACCGGCCGAAGCTGATCGTGGTCGGCGCCAGCGCGTATCCTCGGGTCATCGAGTTCGAGCGCATCGCGATGGTCGCCCGGGAGATCGGGGCAAAGGTGATGACCGACATGGCCCACATCGCGGGGCTCGTCGCCGCCGGGATTCACCCGACGCCCGTGCCGCACTCCGACTTCGTGACGACGACCACGCACAAGACGTTGCGGGGCCCGCGCGGCGGCCTCGTGCTCGCGAAAGCCGAGCACGCCAAGGAGCTCGACAAGGCCCTGTTCCCCGGCGTGCAGGGTGGCCCGCTGATGCACGTGATCGCGGCGAAGGCGGTCTGCTTCAAGGAGGCGGCAGAGCCTGCGTTTGCCGACTACCAGCGACAGATCGTGGCCAACGCGCAGCGCCTGGCGAGCACGCTTGCGGCCGCGGGGTTCCGCCTGGTCAGCGGCGGCACCGACAACCACCTCATGCTGGTCGACGTCTTCTCGCAAGGGATCACGGGCAAGGTGGCGGAGGCGGCGCTGGGCAGGGCTGGGATCACGGTCAACAAGAACGCGATCCCGTTCGACAAGAACCCGCCGATGGTCGCCAGCGGCATCCGCATCGGCACACCGGCCGTCACCACCCGCGGGATGCGTGAACCCGAGATGGAGCGCATCGGCGAGTTCATCGCCCGGGTGCTCGCCTCCCCCGACGACGAGCGCGTCGTGACGATGGTCAAGGAAGAGGTCGAGCGCCTGTGCCGGGAGTTCCCGCTCTACCCGAACCCGACCAGCTGAGGGCGGCGGTCTCGGCGCTGTTCGGGCCCGGCGGCCCGCTCGACCGGGCGCTGCCGGGCTACGAGGTGCGGCCGAGCCAGCAGTCGATGGCAACGGCCGTCGCCGGTGTCCTGATCGAGGGCGGTACGTTGCTGGCCGAGGCCGGCACGGGCACCGGGAAGACGCTCGCCTACCTGGCGCCGGCGATTCTCTCGGGCCGACGCACCCTCGTCTCGACCGGCACGCGCAACCTGCAGGATCAGATCATCCAGAAGGACCTGCCGCTCCTCGCGCGCGTCCTCGGCAGACCCTTTCGCGCGACGTGCATGAAGGGGCGCGCAAACTACCTGTGTCTCCACCGCCTGGAGCAGGTCCGCCACGCGCCCCCCCGCCGAGGCAGCGTCGACCGCGTCCACTTCGCGCTCGTCGACGATTGGAGCGCGCGCACCGCCACCGGAGACCGGGCGGAGATCGAGGACCTGCCCGACGCGTCGGCCGTGTGGAACGACGTGTCGGCGACGACCGAGCACTGCCTCGGCAGCGCGTGTGAGCAGTTCGACGCGTGCTTCGTCACCCGCATGCGGCAGCGCGCCGCCGAGTCGGACCTCGTCATCGTGAACCATCACCTGCTCTGCGCCGACTGGTCGGTGCGCGCCCACTCGTTCGGCGAGGTCGTCCCCGAGTGCGAGGTCGCGGTCGTCGACGAGGCGCACCAGCTCGAGGACGTCGCAACCCAGTACTTCGGGGTGTCCGTCAGCCACCACCGGCTGACCGACCTCGTCCGCGATGTCGAGCGCGCGATGTCGGCGGGAGCCGTGCCCGTCGGTCGGCCCATGGCGGCCCTCGGCGCAGCGGCCGCGCGGGTCGTCGAGACGGCCGAGGGCCTCGTCGCGGCCGTGGAATCGGTGCTCACGTCGCGGCCACGTGCCGGTGGAGCACCCTCCGAGGAGCGCGTCCGGCTGGGGCCAGACACCCAGGACGCGGTCGGCGAGGCGGGCCTGGCCGTGGCTGCGGCGCTCGACGATCTCGAGGCCGCCACCGCGCTCGTCAAGGCGGCTCCCGACGATATCTCGAGCATCGGAAGCCGCGCGGCGCGCCTCTCAGCCGACACCCGCTTCGTGCTGGCCGCGTCGGACCCGGCGTTCGTGTACTACCTCGAGCGGCGCGGACGCACGTTGTACCTCAAGGCGACGCCAGTCGACGTGTCGGGCATCGTCCGCGAAATGCTGTACGACCGCCTCCGGGCGACGGTGCTCACTTCGGCCACGCTGGCCGTGGGCGATTCGTTCGACTACACGCGCGGGCGGTTGGGGATCACGGGTGGCTCCCAGCTTCGGCTGCCCTCCGAGTTCGATTACGCCCGGCAGTCGATCCTGTACCTGCCACCCTCAATGCCCGATCCGCGCACGCCCGCGTTCGGGCCACGTGTCGCCGACGAGGTGATCGAGATCCTCGCGCGCACCGAGGGTCGCGCGTTCGTCCTCTTCACCAGCTACGCGATGCTGCGGGTCGTGCAGGAGCGCGTGATCGTCGCGCTCCCCTACCCGTTGCTCGTGCAAGGCGAGGCGCCGAGAACCGTCCTGCTCGACCAATTCCGGTCGACGCCGAACGCGGTCCTGCTGGCAACCTCGAGCTTCTGGCAGGGGGTCGATGTCGTGGGCGAGGCGCTCAGCTGCGTCGTGATCGACAAGCTGCCGTTCGCCTCGCCCGGGGATCCGGTGGTTCAGGCTCGGATCGAGGCCATCGCCGAGCAGGGAGGCGACCCGTTTGGCACCTACCAGGTGCCGCTGGCGATCCTCAACCTGTTGCAGGGCATTGGGCGACTGCTCAGGCACCGCACCGACCGGGGGGTCCTGGCCATTCTCGACCCGCGACTGCGCACGATGGGCTACGGACGTCGCTTCCTCGAGGCGTTGCCGCCGTCGCCGGTGACCGATGACCTGGCCGACATCGAACGGTTCTTTCAGCGTCCGTCCGCATACGGCTCGGCCACGTAGCCGCGGCGCGCACGCACGCGGAAGCTGGTGTCGCGGGTGCGCACGCGGATGCTGTGGTACTTGCCGTCGGCCCCCCGAGGCGGCGCGTAGCCAAGCAAGTACTGCCGGTTCAGTTCATCGGCGATTCGCGCGGTAGCCGGTGCCAGGTCGGCACTCGCGTGGACCACCTCGGTGTAGCCGCCGCTTGCATCCGTGATCTCCCGCAAGGCATACGGATCGGGCCGGCCGCTCACGGGACGCCTCGAGGGCGCGTCGATGGCAATCGCGTAGATGAAGGCGTCGGCCCGACGCACCAACGGCCGGACGTCGGCAATGGAGTGGTCGCTGGCGGTGTCGGCGCCATCCGAGACGATCACGATCGCAGCGCGCTGGTGCGACCGCTGTGCAAACGGCTTCAGTGACTCGACCACCGCATCGTAGACTGCGGTGCCGCCGGTCGGCGTCACCTCGTCCAATGCGCCGGCCAGCGCCGACGGCTGCTCGGTCCAAGGCTTGAGCAACCGGGGTCGATGGTTGAACACCATGATGAACGCCTCGTCGTCGGCGCGCAGCAGATCGTTCAGGAACTGGTCGACCGCAAGCCTCGCATCGGCCATCCGCTGGCCAGTCATGCTCTCGCTGATGTCGAGCACGAGGCCAAGGCTCACCGGCACGCGCTCGCCGACGAACTGGGTGATCGGCATCTCGACGCCGTCCTCGAACACGGAGAAGTCGTCTTGACCGAGGCCGGTGACGAGCCGGCCGTCACTGTCGACGACCGAAACGGCCACCGTGACCAGGTCGGTTCGGGTACGGAGCCGAGGGCGGCGCTGCGCCTGCGCACGCTCCACCTCGCCGGCTCCTGTGGCCGTGAACGTGGCCCGCGGGCCGATGGGAACGTCGACGGCGCCAGGCGCGGTGACGAAGGCCAGCAGGACAATGAAGGGCGTCGTGGACAGTCGCATGCAGCGGCCCGGCCCCGCCAGTGTATCGCACCGGCGTGGTACACTCCCGGTGGCATTCTGGGGTTTTCATCCGTCACCCCGCCATGGCATTCCGCCCCCCTCACGCGCCCCGTCCGTTCCTGAAGTGGGCCGGCGGCAAGCGGCAGCTGCTGCCGGCGTTGCGGCGGTTCTATCCGTCTCGGTTCGGCGCATACCACGAGCCATTTCTCGGCAGCGGCGCGGTCTTCTTTGATCTCGAGGCGCGGGGACTTCTCGAGGGTCGGCGCGTCGTGCTCGCCGACACCAACGTCGACGTGGTCGGCTGCTATCGTGCCGTCGCGCACGACGTCGAGGCGATCGTCGAGCACCTCCGCACCCTGGCGTGGCACCACGCGCGCGAAGGGCCGGGCTTCTACTACGAGGTCAGGGACCGCCGGTTCAACCCGATGCGCGAAGCCCTGCAACGGGAGCGTCTCGGGAACGCGCAAGCGGGCGTGGAGTACCCGGCCGAGTTGGCGGCGATGCTCATCTATCTGAACCGCACCGGCTACAACGGGCTGTTCCGCCTCAACGCACGTGGGCTGTTCAACGTGCCAGTGGGGCGTTACCGGCAGCCCCGGGTCTGCGACGCCGACAACCTGCGTGCGTGCGCGGCCACGTTGGCACGGGACACGGTCGAGCTGCGCCACCAGTCGTTCGAAGCGGTGCTCGACCAGGCCCACGAAGGCGACTTCGTCTACTTCGACCCCCCGTACGTCCCGCTCCGCCGCAGCGCGAGCTTCACCGCCTACACGGCCGCCGGCTTCTCCAGCGACGCGCATCGTCGCCTGCAGCAAGTGACCCTGACGCTGGCTCGCAGGGGCTGCCACGTCCTGCTGAGCAACTCGTCGGCCCCGTTGGTTCGCGACCTGTACGAACGCAGCCAGGATGCCACGCGGGCCGGGTTGCGCACCTTCCGCGCCCGTGCCCGTCGGGCGATCAACGCGCGGGCCAGCGCCCGCGGGCCCGTCATCGAGTTGATCGTGACCAACACCGGCGGGGCGCCCAGGGCGGGGCGGCCCAAATCAGCCGGTTTTTCGGTGTAGACTGTCGAAGGTATCGATTATCCGAGGACCGAATGTCGGAGGTCATGATGCACGTTGCAGCAACCAGCCGTTGGCTCCTGGCAGCTTTCGTGGTGGCAGTCACTCTCGCCTTGTCGCTTCCCGTTTCCGCGCAGTCGACCGGGATGGTCAAGGGGAAAGTCGTCGATGGCCAAGGCCAACCGGTGGAAAGCGCGAAGATCCTCATCGAGTTTCTCGATGGCGTGAACCGGAAGTACGACGTCAAGACGAACAAGCGGGGAGAGTACATCCAGATCGGTCTCCAGCCGGGAAACTACCGCGTCACGGCGTCGAAGGAGGGCGTGGGCTCGCAGGCCTTTGACGCCCGTGTCCGCCTGGGCGCGGCGGCCGAGGTGAACTTCCAGCTCGTGCCTGGTCAGGGCACGATGAGCAAGGAGGACGCCGAGAAGTTCGCGGCGTTCAAGAAGGTGTTCGAGGCCGGCGTTGCAGCGTCCACGTCGGGCAGCTACGACGAGGCGATCGCGAGGTTCACCGAGGCCGAGACGCTGGTGCCCGAGTGTTACGCCTGCAAGTTCAACATTGGCGGCGCCTACTTCCAGAAGAAGGACTACGACAAGGCCGAGGAGTTGTACAAGGCCGCCGCCGCGATGAAGCCCGACCTGGCCGAGCCGTACAACGCCCTCGCCAATCTGTACAACGCGCAGCGGAAGTTCGACCTGGCCGCGCAAATGACCGAGGAGGCCACCAAGCGGTCGTCCGTGCTCGGGGCCTCTGGAGGCGGCGACGCCGACTCGCTGTTCAACCAGGGCGTCATCTTCTGGAACGCCGGCAAGATTGCCGACGCGAAGCACCAGTTCGAAGAGGCCTTGAAGATCAAGCCGGACCATGCGGATGCTCACTACTGGGTCGGCATGGCCAGCCTGAACGAGGGCAAGGTCAACGACGCCATCCCGCACTTCGAGGAATACCTGAAGCTGGCACCCACCGGGCAGTACGCGAAGGACGTGACGAACGCGCTTGCCGCGCTGAAGAAGTGAACGACGGGCCGCTCACCGCGACCATCACCTCCAACCTCGCCGCGGTCCACTCGAGGCTCGAGCGGGCCGCGGTGGCGTGTGGCCGTTCCCCGTCGGACGTTCGTCTCGTCGCCGTTTCGAAGACGTTCGGTCCCGAGCACGTGCGGGCGGCCTTCGCGGCCGGACAGCGCGAGTTCGGCGAGAACCGCGTGCAGGAGGCGCTGCCCAAGATCGCCCAGGTGGCCGACCTGCCGATCACCTGGCACCTGGTCGGCCACCTGCAGTCGAACAAGGTCCGCAAGGCCGTGGGTCCGTTCGCGTGCATCCACTCCATCGACAGCAGCGACCTGCTGCGCCGCGTGGAGGCGGTGGCCTCCGAGAGCAGCGCATCCGTCGAGGTGCTGGTGCAGGTCGACCTCGGCCACGAGCGCACGAAGTTCGGTCTGCCCGAGGCCGACCTTGATTCAGTGTTCGACACCGCGACACAATGCCGTGCGGCGGTGGTGTCCGGCCTGATGGTGCTGCCACCGTACTTCGACGATCCCGAGGACGCGCGTCCCTATTTCCGGCGTCTCCGGGAGCTGCGAGACGGGCTGCTGAGACGCGGCCTGCCAGCATCGATGCTCCGACAGCTGTCGATGGGCATGAGCCACGACCTCGAGGTCGCGGTCGAGGAAGGCGCAACGATGGTCCGCGTGGGGACCGCGATTTTCGGCGCGCGCGAGGGCGCATGACGGCAGGGCCGCGTGCGCAGGAGCTGAGCTCATGAAGGTCACCCCCCTGGATCTCCGGCAGACACAGTTCGCTGCCGCGCTGCGCGGCTACGACAAGAACGAGGTCCGCGCGTTCCTTGCCGAGGCGGCGGACGACTACGAGCAGGCGCTTCGCGAGGTCGACCGCCTGAAGCAGGAACTCCTGCGGGCCGAGGAAGCCCTCGGCGAGCACCGTGAACGCGAGGTCCACTTGCGCAACACGCTGCTGACGGCCCAGCGCCTCGCCGATCAGATTCGGGAGAACGCCGAGCAGGAGGCGCGAATGACCATCCGCGAAGCCGAGGGGCGCGCGGACCTGCTGCTCGAGAAGGCCCAGGCGAGGCTCGACGAGGTCGAGCGCGAGATTCACGAGCTCAAGTTGCGCCGGCGCGACGTCGAGGCCACGCTCGAGGCATCGGTGTCGGCGCTGACCAACGCCCTCGAGTTCGTCCGCGCGAAAGACCAGGAAGAGCGCGAGGAGAAGCTGCTGCTTCACCGGCCGCGCAAGGCCGAGCCCAATGACCCCGATTGGCAGGCCGATGCCAAGGCCGGGGGCCACTGACCCGGACGCCCGCGTGTCGCCGAACTACCTCCGCGCGCGGCCAGGCGGGTGCGTTCTCTCCGTCCGGGTCGTCCCGCGATCGGGTCGTACAGGGATCGCGGGTCAGCGAGGCGGAGCGGTTCTCCTTCGGGTCGCTGCCGCGCCGCTCGAGGGCGCGGCCAACGCGACGGTGGTCGAGTACCTCGCCGGCGTGCTGGACATTCCGCGGCGGGCCGTGAGCATCCTGCGAGGCGAGAAGGCGCGGGACAAACTGCTCGCCATCGACGGCCTGAGCGCCCCGGTCGCCGCCGCGCGCCTCGAGCCCTGGCTCCGCACGGACACACCAGGCCATGGACGCTGATCTGATCGTCGAGCACGCCGACCAGCTCCTCGCGGTCGAGGGCGCGGCGCCTCGGTGCGGACCGGGCCAAGGACGGGTGACGACCGTCCGCGACGGCGCGGTCGCCTCGCTCGCAGGGCGGATCGTGTTCGCCGGCCCCACGTCCGAAGGCCAGGTGACGGTCACGCGCCTTCCCGGCGCCACCGTCATCGACGCGAAAGGGTGCACCGTGGTGCCCGGTTTCGTGGATCCGCACACCCACGTGGTCTTTGCCGGAGACCGTCGAGGGGAGTTGCAGCGGCGCCTGGCTGGCGCCACGTATGCCGAGATCGCGGCGTCTGGCGGGGGCATCGTGTCGACGGTCGATGCCACGCGCCGCGCGTCCCAGCCGGCGCTGGTCGAGCAGTCGCTCCCACGGCTCGGCGAGATGCTCCGGTGCGGCACGACCACGTGCGAGGTGAAGAGCGGGTACGGACTCGATCTCGACGCCGAGATCCGCATGCTGCGCGCGGTCGGCGACCTGCGGGCGTGTCAGCCCATTGACCTCGTCGCAACCTTCCTGGGCGCCCACGAGATTCCTCCGGAGTACCGGGCGCGCCGACGTGAGTACGTCGACCAGGTCGTGCACCGGATGATCCCCCGGATCGCCGACGAGGGCCTGGCGACGTGGTGCGACGTCTTCTGCGAGACCGGGGTGTTCACG
>JAFNAJ010000081.1 GCA_017860085.1 Acidobacteriota bacterium
CACGCTAGCCAGGATGGGTTCTTGATCGTGCGTGAAGATGGCGGGCCGGATCCCTCGCGGGATTCGGCCCGCCGCGCGTACAGGCCGCTTGCCCCGCCGGGCGCGCTTGCCCATTTGGGGAGGCTCGGCCGCTCACGCTAGAATGGACGTTTCGCCCGCCCCAGCGGGCTCCGGAGGAACACTCGCATGACGACGACAAGGGTCGCCGCCGTGGCCTTGGCCGCCGGTGTCGCGATGCTGACGGCCGTGGAGCGACCAGTGTCGGCCCGGTCCGGCGCCTCGGGCGCCAGCGCCATGGGGGCGCCCGCTCCCCAGTTGGCCGAGTCAGCGGCCGACCGGATGCCCATGGCGGAGTTCAAGCGTCTCCTCGATGCCGGGACCGTGATCGTCCTCGACGTACGCGGCACGGCCAGCCACCGCGACGGTCATATCCCCGGCTCGCTGTCGGTCCCTCTCGATGCCGTCGGCGAGCGGGCCGGCGAGTGGAAGACCGAGACGAAGCCGATCGTGACCTACTGCAGTTGACCGGATGAGCACACGAGCGCCCGTGCGGCGCTCTTGCTGAAAACGGGTGGGGTGAAGAAGGCCTACGCGCTGCTCGGCGGCTACAACGCGTGGGTGGCAGCCGGCTACCCGGTCGCGCGCGGGAACAGGTAGGGCGGGCTTCAGCCCGGCTGCAGGCACGGAGCGCATTTCCGCGCGGAGACGACGATCGGAAGGCCATGTCGCACCGTTTCACCATCGGCGTCGAGGAGGAGTTCCAGATCATCGACCCGGCCACGTGGGGCCTGCGGTCGCACGTGTCGGAGCTGATCGAGTCGGGGGCCCCGTCGCTCGGCGACCAGATCAAGCGTGAGCTGCACCAGTCGATCGTGGAGGTGGGCACCCGCATCTGCCGGGACGTGGCCGAGCTGCAGGACGAGGTGACGCGCGTGCGGCGCGAGCTCATCTCGTCGGCCGAGCGGATTGGCCTGCGCATTGCGGCGGCGGGCACCCACCCGTTTGCGACGTGGCAGGACCAGCTCATCTCGCCGGGCGAGCGCTACAGCGCCCTGCTCGAAGAGATGCAGCTGCTGGCGCGGTCACTGCTGATCTTCGGACTGCACGTGCACGTGGCGATGCCCGACCGTCGGGCCACGATCGACCTGATGAACGCGGCCCGCTACTTCCTGCCGCACCTGCTCGCGCTCTCGACGAGCTCGCCGTTCTGGGGCGGGCACGAAACCGGGTTCCGATCGTACCGCACCACGGTGTTTCGGCGATTCCCGCGCACCGGCGTGCCCGATCACTTCGGGTCGTGGGGCGAGTACGAGGACTACGTCAATCTGCTGGTCGAGCTCCATTGCATCGACGATGCCAAGAAGATCTGGTGGGACCTGCGGCCACACCCGTACTTCGGCACGCTCGAGTTCAGGGTCTGCGACGTTCCGACCCGGGCGGACGACACCATCGCGCTGGCCGCGTTGATCCAGGCCATCATCGTCAAGCTGCACAAGCTCTACCAGAAGAACCAGGGGTTCCGCCTCTACCGGCGAGCCCTGATCCAGGAGAACAAGTTCCGCGCCGCCCGGTGGGGCCTCGACGGCAAGCTGATCGACTTCGGCAGGCGCGCCGAGGTGCCCATGCGTGACCTTGCTCACGAATTGCTCGAGTTCGTCGACGACGTCGTCGATGAGCTGGGAAGCCGACAGGCCATTGGGCGTATCGGCCGCGTGCTCGAGGACGGCACGAGCGCCGATCGCCAGCTGCGTGTGTTCCACGACACGGGGAGCCTCTCCGCGGTGGTGGAGCACGTCGTGGCCGAGACGCGCGCGGGATTGTGAGCCGGGCCGGTGCCCGGAGGAGTGGGTATGACCATCGGACTGATCGTTGGCCGCGAGTACAGCTTCCCGCCCGCGTTCCTCGACCGGGTCAACGCGATCGGGCGCCCGCACGGGATCACGGCGGAGTTCGTCAAGCTGGGCGGCACGAAACTGGACGAGCCGGCGCGCTACAAGGTGATCGTCGACCGGCTCTCGCACGAGGTCGAATACTACCGGGGCTACCTGAAGCACGCGGCCCTCAACGGGACGTACGTGATCAACAACCCGTTCTGGTGGACGGCCGACGACAAGTTCTTCAACTACACGGTGATGGCCAGGCTCGGGCTGGCGATTCCGAAGACCGTGTTGCTGCCCCAGAAGGGGTACCCGGCCGACGTCGACATCCTGCCGGAGTCGCTGCGCAATCTCGAGTATCCGGTCGACTGGGACGCCCTGCTCGACTACGTGGGACGGCCGGCCATCCTCAAGCCGTTCTCGGGCGGCGGATGGAAGCACGTCTACAAGGTGCACAACCGCGAGGAACTGCTGGCCGCCTACGACGGCACGGCGCCCTACTGCATGACGCTGCAGGAGTTCATCGATTTCGATCGCTACGTGCGGTGCTTCACGTTTGGCAAGACCGATATCGTGCCCGTGCGCTACGACCCGCGAGCGCGGCAGTACATCATCGATCACCAGTACCTGGATGACGAGCTGGGCGCGAGGGTGGTGCGCGACGCCCAGACGATCAACCAGGCGCTCGGGTACGAGATGAACACGATCGAGTTCGCGATCAAGGACGGGGTGCCATACGCGATCGATTTCCTGAACCCTGCCCCGGACTTCGAGCGCGACCGCATCACGGCGCACTACTTCGACATGGTGGTCGAGAAGATGGCCAACCTGGTGATCGATCGAGCGCTGAATGGGTCGCCGGCGAACCCGTGGCCGCGGTGGGAAGAGATGACCGGCCTGGGCAGGTCCTCGGGCTTCGTCGGCCAGCCAGCCCGGTAGCAGGTTGAAGATGCAGGGCGCGATTGATTACTGGCATTCGCTGTTGCGAACGGACGTCGAGCTGTCGGCGCCCTTCTGGGACGCCCTCGCGACGCGGATGCGCGACGAGCACCTGACGTTTGGCGGCCGGCTGAACTGCCCGTTCCTGCGACCGATGTTCCTCTCGCCAGACGAACTCCACCGGGTGAGGGTGGTGGCCGAGGTCGTTGCGCGGGTCGGCGAGCGTGTCGTGGCGGCGGCGATGGAGGACCGCGCGCTGCTCGGCGAGCTCGGGCTGAGCGATGCCGAGCGGGCGCTCGTGGACCTCGATCCCGGCTACGCGACGGCCAGCACGGCCTCGCGCCTCGACTCGTTCCTGCTGCCGCACGCGCTCGCCTTCGCGGAGTACAACGCCGAGTCGCCTGCGGGGCTCACGTACACCGAGGGCTTGTCGGAGGTCTTCGACTCGCTCGAGGCGATGGCCCGCTTCCGCGAACGGTACCGCACCGAGCACTTCCGTCTGACGTCGGGCATCCTCGAGGCGCTCATCGCCAGCTACCGGGAGTGGGGCGGCACGGCCAGCCCTCCGACCATCTGCATCACCGACTGGCGCGAAGTGCCGACCTGGGCCGAGTTCAAGAACATCGAAGCGCGGTTCGAGCGGATGGGCGTGCCGACGATGGTGGTCGACCCGCGTGAGCTCGAGTTCGACGGCCGCCGCCTTGCGGCTGCAGGCCGGACCATCGACCTCGTCTACCGCCGCGTGCTGATCAACGACATCGTGGCGCGTCCTGCCGAGTGCGCGGCGCTGGTGGACGCGTACCGGGCCAGGGCGGTGTGCGTGGCCAACACCTTCCGCTGCAAGATCCCCCACAAGAAGGCGTTCTTCGCCGTGCTGACCGATCCCCGGCACGAGGCGCTGTTCTCGGCAGAGGAGCGGGAGGTCTTCTCGAAGCACGTGCCGTGGACCAGGGTGGTGGCCGACGAACGTACGACCGCCGACGGCCTTGAGGTCGACCTGGTCGAGTACATGCGCCATGCGAAGGACTCGCTGGTCATCAAGCCCAACGACGAGTACGGCGGCACCGGCGTGATCCTCGGGTGGGAGGTTGACGAAGCCGAGTGGGAGCGCGCCATCGAGCACGCGGTGGTCGCGCCGCGCGGCACGTGGATCACGCAGCGCCGCATCGAGGTCCGCCGGGAGACCTTTCCCTTTGTCGAGCAGGCCGGGCACGTCGTGCTGCGCGACATGCTGGTCGACTTCGCCCCCTACCTGTTCCGCGGCAAGCTGGGAGGCTTCCTGACGCGCCTCAGCGGCAGCGGGCTCGCCAATGTCACGTCGGGGGGCGGGCAGGTGCCGGCCTTCGTCGTCGAAGAGCGACGGTAGGCCGGGGTCTCATGCCTTTCGATTGCCGCTATCGGGCGCGATTCGGGCCTGAGGTCTGCCTCACCGAGTGCCCCACGGCGACGCCGCTCTCGACCTTTCACCAGGCGAGGGTGGAGCGCGCCGCCGACCTGCCGCCGGCTGATCCACGGCTGATCGATGTCGCGGTGCTCGATATGCACCACGGCTGGCCCAACCTCGGCCACGACGCCATCGTGCACGCGGTGCAGAACGCGGTCTGTGACATCACGCACGATCTCGGGGCGGTCGACCTCGGGTTTCGCGTGACGTCGTACGACGTGCGGCACTTCCACGCCATTCCCGAGCCACCCGGCGCGCGCCACCTGCTGTATGTCGGAACCGGAGGCCCGGGGCACCTCGATCCTGGGCGCAACGACGGCGTCTCGGAAGGCTCGCAGGGCATCACCGAGGATCCCGCCTGGGAGCGTCCCCTCTTCGCGCTGTTCGACCGGATTCGTGAGACGCCCGACGCCTCCCTCCTGGCGGTCTGCCACACGTTCGGGGTGATGTGCCGTTGGCTGGGCATCGCGGACCCGAGGCTGCGTGGCGCGGAAAAAGGGGGCAAGAGCACGGGCATCGTCGAGAACATCCTCACCGAGGAGGGCGTGGGCCATCCGTGGTTCTCGCGATTTGCCGGGGCGCTGCCCGACGGCCGACGCCTGCGCGTGCTCGACAACCGGCTCTACGACCTGGTCCCCCGCGGCCCGCTCCCCGAGGGGGTCACCGCAATTGGCTACGAGACACTGGGCCTCGGCGGCCCCCCGGGCGACGCCTTGACGATGGTGGAAGTGGCCCGCGACCGGGATGGCGTGATGCCGCGCATCTTTGGCGTGAACCACCACCCCGAGATCGTCAACCGTCCGCGTCAGATCCACATCCTTCGGAAGAAACTGGAGCGCGGCGACGTGACGGAGGCGTGGTACGAGGAGCGCATGCGCACGCTCACGCAGCCCATCTCCGACGACTGGGGCGACCGGCTGCTGCACCTCAGCGCCAGCTACACCTTCATGGCCCCGCTGCGGTTCCAGTTGTATCGTCTCGCGCGCGAACGCGCCCAGGCGCTCGGGTTGTCGATGCACCTCGACGAGCGCCGGATGCCGCTCACCTACGACGTGGCGAGCGACTCGCTGCCGGTGACACAGCGCGGGCAATGACATCCTGGCCGCTTCCACCCGGGCACGAGGAGGAGCTGGCGTCGTTCGAGGCGCTGAAGCCCAGGCTCGCCGAGGTGTGGAACGCGCTCATCGCGCATGGCGACGAGCACGGGACGTCGGTGGTCGTGCCGTCGCTGACGCTCGACCAGGAGGAGCTGCGGAAGCTCGCAGGCGTGGCCTTCTACGAGGAGCGGCTGCTGTTCCTGCTGATTCGTCTCCGCAATCCGCGGGCCCACCTCGTCTACGTCACGTCGCAGCCCGTGCACCCGCTGGTCCTGGAGTACTACCTCCACCTGCTGGCAGGGGTGCCCGCGAGTCATGCGCGGCAGCGGCTCACGCTGCTGTGCTGCTATGACGCGTCGCCACGGCCGCTGACGCAGAAGATCCTGGAGCGGCCGCGGCTCGTGCAGCGAATCCGCAACGCGATTCCCGACCCGAATCGGGCCTACCTGACGGTGTTCAATGCCACGCCGCTCGAGCGGCGGCTCGCCGTCACGCTGGGCATTCCGCTCAACGGGCTCGACCCGGCACTCTCGTACCTGGGCACGAAGTCGGGGAGCCGCAAGATCTTCAGGGAGGCGGGCGTCAACCTGCCCGATGGGTTCGAGGATCTCCAGTCGCTCGAGGAGATCGAGGAAGCGCTGATCGAGCTGAAGCGCCGGCGGCCGGGCATGCGGCGGGCGATCCTCAAGCTGAACGACAGCTTCTCTGGTGAGGGCAATGCCGTGTTCTCGTACCCGGGGCACGGCAGCCACTTCGGTGTGCGCGCGGCGATGGAGCAGATCCAGCTCTCCGTGCCGAGCGAGACCCCGGACGTGTACTACGAGAAGTTTGCGCGCATGGGCGGGGTCGTTGAGGAGTTGCTCGAAGCACGAGAGAAGGCCTCGCCGAGTGCGCAGTTTCGCACGAGCCCCAATGGTGACGTGATCGACATCTCGACGCACGATCAGATCCTTGGCGGTCCGTCGGGCCAGATCTACCTGGGATGCAGCTTCCCCGCGCGCGACGACTACCGGCCACAGCTGATCGAGACCGGGCGGCGAGTGGGGGAGGCGCTGGCGCGCCACGGCGCCGTGAGTCGGTACGGCGTCGATTTCCTGGCCTACCGTGACGAGTCGGATGAGCCGTGGCAACTCTCCGCGCTCGAGATCAACCTGAGAGTCGTGGGGACCACGCACCCGTTTCTGGCGCTGAAGTTCCTTACGGGCGGAGACATGGACCCGCACACCGGTCACTTCGTCTCGCTCGGTGGCCGGCCCAAGTTCTACCAGGCAACCGACAACCTGCGCTCGGAGCGCTACCGGACCCTTCTCCCCGAAGACCTCATCGACGTCGCGACGGTGCACGGCCTGCACTACAGCCACCGGACGGAGTCGGGCGTGCTGTTCCACATGATTGGCGCGCTGTCGGAGTTCGGCAAGCTGGGCGTCACCGTGATCGGGAACAGCCGCGACGAGGTCGAGGCCCTGTACGCCCAGGTGCTGCATGTCCTCGACGCTGAAACGACTTACGAGTAGGAAGGGCACGATCGCCCTCTCTTCGTGTCGAGGATCGCAGCACTCGGAGACTGACTGTCCCCATTTGCTAGGATGAGACATGGTCGCGCGGCAGTTGCCGTGGTCGCCGGAGATCCGCCTCGATGGCGGGGGCCGGGCACGCGTGCTGCTCTTCGCGGGCTTCGGGGCGGGCCCCGAGACCCTCCGATCCCTCGCGGAAGCCCTGCAGTCGGACGCGCTCGCAACGGTCCTGCTCCTGTCGCTGGCCGGGCACACGGGTGACCAGCGCGCGTTCGAGCGCAGCCGGTCGTGGCACTACATCGGCGAGGCCGAAGAGCGGTTCATTCGCTTCTGGCAGGAGCGCGGCACGCCCGTGCACCTCGGCGGGTACTCGACCGGTGCCCTCATCGCGCTGCTCGTGGCCGCCCGCCACCCGGAGAAGGTGGCGGGATTGGTGCTGACGTCCCCGGCGCTTCGCCTGTCGAGGACCGACAAACAGCTGGTGGGGTTTGCCGCGGGCTCGTTGTACTACGTGGCCCTGCCGGCCGCGCTGCTCGGATCGCTGCTGGCTCTCGCGTGGAAGAGCCGTACGCAGGGGTGGGGTGCGCGGCGACGGACCCTTGGCGCGCTGGGCGCAATGGCCGTCTGGGCCAGCGCGACCGCCGGACTCCGAGGGCTGACGGTGCCGCTCGACGAAGGGGGGCCGCTGTTGCGGGACGGGGAAGAGGTGCTTCCCCCTCACTTCACGCGGGCATCGCTCCTGTCAGGATCCACGCTCGTCCCGGTGCAGTTGGCCGCCCGCTGGCAGCTGCGACGGTTGTCGCTGCCGGTCTGCCTGATCTTTGGCGAGGACGACACCGTGGTGGATGTCCGCTTCGGCACGATGCGGGCGCGTGCGAGCCGGCATGCCGAACTCCACGTGGTCCCGAAGGCGCCTCACCGGGTCGTGACGGTCGACGAGTGCCACCGGATCGTGTGCGAATTCGTGAGGCGGCGTCGGCCGGCCTGACCGCCGTTGCCCCGACTCCGCTCTTCACGCGTGGTCGAGGTGTCGCCGCGCGCTGCGCTCAGAAGATCTTCGACACGTACTCCCACATCTGGTGGCGCCAGTAAGGCCAGTCGTGGCCACCTTCGGGGCCCCAGTCGTCGAGCGAGTGCCGGATGCCCTTGCTTCGGAGGATGCCCGACAAATGGCGCGCGGGCCCGCTGTTCTCCCATGGGCCATGACCCGTCACCAGGTGGATGTCGCAGGACGCGAGCTGCTCGTAGTGCCACGGGTCGGCGAGGTTCGACAGGTAGTCGACGGGGTTATTGAAGTAGAAGTTGTCGTCGTACATGCCGTTCATGAAGCCCCTCATGTCGTACACACCCGAGAGGGCGAAGCACCGCTTGAAGACGTCCGGGTGCTTGAACAGCGAGTTGGCCGCGTAGTACGCCCCGAGTGATGGTCCCATCACCGAGATCGGGAGCAACGACCGGCAGTGGTTGTGCACGAACGGCACGACTTCCTCGCGCACGTACTCGTCGTACATGCGCTGCATCCAGCTCCTGTGGTACGGGTGCGCGCCCTTGTTGTAGAACGACTCGCTCGCATTGTGGTTCAGCGAGAAGATCTTGAGACGCCCGGCATCGACGAACTCCGCCAGGGTGGCGACGACGCCCTGGTCGCGCATCTCCCACTCGTTGCCGCCACTCGTGGGAAATGTCACGAGCGGTGGCCCCCAGTGTCCGAAGACGACGATGCCCATGTCGCGGCCCAGCCTGTGGGAGAACCAGCGGTGGTATTCGGTGTGCATGGTGTCTGTGGCGCTGCCGCCGGGCGCTGATCTTACCACTCAGCCGATCCGACGTTCCGTCTTCAGGTGGTGGGGCGTGAACCGCCCAGCCGCACGATGTCCTCGAGACTCGGGACCCCGTCGAGCGCTCCGGTCCGGGTGCAGCTGACGGCAGCCGCCGCATTGGCAAACCGGAGCACGCGATCGACGGGCCACTGCTGCAGCAGCCCGTAGATGAAGCCGCCGCGGAAGACGTCGCCGGCGCCCGTGGTGTCGACCGCCTGCACTGCGAATCC
>JAFNAJ010000467.1 GCA_017860085.1 Acidobacteriota bacterium
CTGCTGCTCAAGGAGGACACTGGCGAGCTCGAGATGAAGATCGGGCTCCAGTACGGCGAGCGCGTGCAGTTGCCGCGGGTGAAGATCGGCGACGGGCTGGTCGGCTACGCGGCCCTGCACAAGGTGGCCGTCGTAGCACCGGATGTCTCGCAGGACCCCCGTTACATCAAGGTGGTCGAGGACGTGCGATCCGAAATGGCGGTCCCGATCCTGTACCACGACCGCTGCATCGGGGTGTTCGACGTCGAGAGCCCTGAGCTGTCGGCGTTCGACAAGCGCGACGTCGAGATCCTGACGCTGCTGGCGAGCCACGCGGCCGTGGCCATCGAGAACGCCAGGCTCTACGAGGCCCTTCGCGCCAACGAGGCCCGCCTCGAGAAAGAGCTCCGCTTTGCTCAACGCGTGCAGACGTCGCTGCTGCCGACCCGGTTGCCGAAGCGCCTGCGCGGTGTGGACGTTGCCGCGAAGTTCTCGCCCGCCAGAGAGGTGGGAGGCGACTTCTACGACTTCCTCTCGCCGGAATCCCACAGCCTCGTCGTGGCCGTGGGCGACGTGTCGGGAAAGGGCGTGCCCGCGGCGCTGTACAGCGCTGCAGCCGGCGAACTGGTGCGGTCGCGCACCTTCCGCCGGCGGTACACCTCCGAGCGAACGACGCCGGCCGCCATCCTGGCCACGATGAACACGATTCTCCGCGAGCGGCAACTCGAGGAGTACTTCTGCACGCTCTGCTATGCGAGCTTCGACCTGAAGCAACGCCGGGTGATGATTGCCAACTCGGGCCTGCCCTACCCGATCCGATCGACCGGCGACGAGTGCGCCCAGATTCAGCTCGCGGGCGTGCCACTCGGGGCCATCGAAGGGTCGGTCTACGAAGAGGTGACGCTGCCGCTGGCGCCCGGCGACGTCTTCGTGTTCTGCACGGACGGGGTGCACGAAGCCGCGAACGCGTCCGGCGAGGAGTTTGGCGTCGACCGTCTGATCGAGGTCGTGCGGACACATCGCCACCAGCCGGCCGCGGCTATCGTCGACGCGATTGTCGATGCGGTGGCGGCGTTCGAGGGCGAGGCGCCCCAGACGGACGACCTCACGACGGTGGCCGTCAAGATCACGCTGAAGTAGCCCGCCCACGGGGCGGCCAACGCCGGACGCTGACGATTGGACAGAACGGGTCGCACACGAGCCGCCCATGAACGACGGACGAGACGCGTTCGTGCCAGCGCCTGCCTGAAGTTACGCGCCCCGTTGGCCCGGCGCGACCCACCCTCGAGTGGATCAAAGGTCGTGCCGAGCCTGAGGCTCGCTGGACGGCCGAGATTGCGGGTCTGGTCGCCCGTCAAGCGTCCACTCCTGCTGACGGTTGCGACCTCGCCGGGAGACTCGCCTTGTCCTCACCCGCGACGACGGCGTCCTGTGGAGGCCGCGCACCCGTCCGTGCGCCAAACCTGGGGTCAATGCCGATGACGACGCCGGACATTCGAGTGCAGGCGGTCAACGCCAGGCCGACGGAAGCCCGCGGTGACTATGTCCTGTACTGGATGGTGGCCGCGCGCCGCACCCGCTGGAACTTCGCGCTGCAGCGGGCGGTCGAGTGGGCCGAACAACTGGGAAAGCCCCTGGTCGTGCTCGAGGCGCTCCGGGTCGCCTACCCCTGGGCGAGCGACCGCCTGCACGCGTTCGTCCTGCACGGCATGGCCGACAACGCGCGCAGCCTCGAGGGTTCTGGCGTCTGCTACTACCCCTACGTCGAGCGCGAGCCCAACGAAGGGAAGGGCCTGCTGACGGCACTGGCGGCACGGGCCGCCCTTGTCGTCACCGATGACTTCCCCGCGTTCTTCCTGCGCCGGATGGTTGCCGCTGCCGGACGGCGGATCGACGTGAGGCTCGAGGCAATCGACTCGAACGGCCTGCTGCCCCTGCGCGGGGCCGATCGGGTGTTTCCGACGGCGTACGCGTTTCGCTTCTTCCTGCAGAAGCACCTGCGGCCTCACCTCGCCTCGTTTCCTGAAGCCGACCCGGTGGGCGCAGCCCGGCTCGTTCGTGCGGGTGAGATTCCGTCCGCCATCACCACGCGGTGGCCGCGTGCCGACGCCGCCCTGCTCGGCGCCGAGCCGGCCGCCCTTCGGCGGCTGCCGATCGACCACACGGTGGGCGCGGTCGCAACCCGTGGCGGCACGCAGGCGGGCCACGCGGTGCTCGAGGGATTCCTCGGCGACCGGCTCGCCCGGTACGCGGACGAGCGCAATCAGCCGGACGTCGAGGCCGCGAGCGGCCTCTCACCGTACCTGCACTTCGGACACGTCTCAGCCCACGAGGTCTTTGCCGCGCTCATGACCCAGGAGCGATGGACGACACGGGCGATCGCCGCCAGGGCCACCGGCAAGCGCGAGGGATGGTGGGGCGCTTCACCGGCTGCCGAGGCGTTTCTCGACGAGCTCGTGACCTGGCGCGAGGTGGGCTACAACATGTGCCACCTGCGCTCGGACTACGACCACTACGAGTCCTTGCCCGACTGGGCACGGGCCACGCTCGAGGCGCACGCGACCGACGCTCGTGCGCACGTGTACGACCTGGACGCGTTCGAGGCCGCGGCCACCCACGATCCCCTCTGGAACGCGGCCCAGACGCAGCTCGCTCGCGAGGGGCGGGTGCACAACTACCTGCGGATGCTCTGGGGCAAGAAGATCCTCGAGTGGTCGGCGTCGCCACGCGCCGCGCTCGACGTCATGATCGAGCTGAACAACAAGTACGCGCTCGACGGCCGCGA
>JAFNAJ010000468.1 GCA_017860085.1 Acidobacteriota bacterium
AGCGCAGGAGGCCGTCCGGAGCGAGTGTGTAGTCGCGTGTCTGGGGCGCGCTGAAGAAGGCCTGGGAGTCGGCGAGGATCTCGGCGCTCCACTGGTCGAAGATCTCCGCCGGCCGCATCCCGGGGCGGAAGCCGTTCGATGGGACCCAATCGAGCCCCCATTCGAAGGGCCGAACGACCCGATCGGTCGTCACGGCGGCGAGGCGGCGCTCCCACGCGTGGAAAATCGGCGCGAACACGATCCACCATCCTAGCACGGGGCGGCGGGCCGCCCGTCACCCGCGCGCGAGAGTCTCCGCGGCGCTGGCGATCGCGAGCAGGTGTTCCGTGCCACCCAGACGTCCCACCAACTGCAATCCAGTCGGCCATCCGTCACGCGTCAGGCCCGAGGGGATGGAGATGGCCGGGTGCCCCGTCAGGTTGAACAGTTGCGTGAGCCTGAGCGTCGCGGCCCGCACAGGCAGGCGACCGGAGCCGACCTGGACGCTGGTCGAGCCAATGCGTGGGGCCGGAATCGGCAGCGTCGGCAGGGCCAGCACGTCGCACTCCGCCAGCGCGGCACCAACCTCGTGGCGAAGCACGTCGCGACCGACTTGAGCCCGTACGTAGTCTTCGCCAAGCACGTATCGGCTCAACTCGAGGCGCGAACGCACCGGACTCGTGTAGCGGTCGGCGCAGGCGTCGAGCCCGGGTCCGTGGTAGGCCGCAGCTTCCGCAAACCCAATCAGGAGGTAGATCGGGGCGATCTGCGCAGCGTGGGGGATCGCGACCTCGACCACCCCGACCCCGCCCTTTCGAAGGCGCACAAGAGCCGCATCGTACTGCGCTCGCACCTCGACATCGAGCAGGTCGAGGAAGTACGACCGCGGGATACCAACGGTCAGCCCGCTGAGCGCAGCGCCGCGTGCCGCAGGCGGCCACGCCGGCAGCGCCAGTCCGCGCATGATGTTGTAGAGGAGCCAGGCGTCGGCGACGGTCGACGTGATGGGGCCCACGTGATCGAGCCCACGCGACAGCGGGACCACACCGCGGCAGGAGAGTTCGCCGTACATGGGTTTGAGCCCCACGATGCCGCACGCCGCTGCCGGGATCCGGATCGAACCCCCGGTATCGGTGCCAACGGAGGCCGCGCACAGTCCGGCGGCGACGGCCGCGGCAGAGCCACCGCTCGAACCGCCAGGAGAATGGTCTGGATCCAGGGGATGGCGGGCAGGTCCGTACGCGGAGTCCTCGCTGGTCGTACCGAAAGCGAACTCGTGCAGGTTGCAGGTGCCGACGATGACGGCACCTGCCTCCTTGAGTCGGCCAACCACGACGGCGTCCCGAGGAGCGATCGCGTCACGCCTCACCTGGGACGCAGCCGTCGTCGGCACCCCCTCGAGGGCGAGCAGGTCCTTCAGTGAGATCGGCACACCCTGCAGCGGGCTGTCGACCTCGCCTCGCGCGAATTTCGCGTCGGCCTCTCTGGCCTGGGCGCGCGCCAGAGCCGCAGTCACCGTGACGAACGCGTTCAGGCGGGCGTGCTCCTGCGCGATGCGACCGAGACACGCCTCCGTGACCTCCTGCGACGTGGTTCGACCCGCCCGCAGCGCCTGCGCCAGACCGAGAACCGAACGCGCCGGCAGGTGGTCAGCACGCACCGGCTCATCGGCGACGTGTCCGCGCGGGAGCCGAGGGTCGTGGAGCGATCCGCCCTCCGCCTGGCTGGCGTCACCGTCAGGTCCAGGAACCGGGTCCCATGGGTCCTGGTTCCAATCGCCGTTCCGCACGGCCTGGATGGCGTCACCCAGCGTGTCAATCATCGGCACGAGGTCGTCGAGACCCCGCTTTCGCGCATCGGCCCGTGCCAGGTCTTTCCAGGCGTCGAGTGTCACTCCCGCGGTCCTCCGTCCAACTTCGGATCCCGTCCTCGGGCCCGAGTCGTGGCGAGCCCTCGATGTGTGTCAGGCGCGCGCACCCTCGAGGTGAGCCTTGAGGCGCTCGAGCGACGAGCCGAGGCCCTCCCGAAACAGCTCATAGTACCGCCGCCACCGGAGGCTCTCCTCGAACCCGCGCAGCTGAACCCTGAGGCGAGTGCTTGCGCCCACCAGGCCGCAGGTGACGTCCAGCGCCATTGGGCCGATCGGGTCGCCTTCGGGCGGGATCCAGTAGACGTCGGCCACGAAGAACGAGAGAGAAGGGCGCACGTCGATCACCGTGCCGTGCAGCACGCCACCCAACGGCCCCAGCACATCGTCGTGAAACGGCGTCGTCTCCCACTGAACCGCATAGACACCCAGCGTTCGCGGCGTGGTCACCGAACGGGCGACCAACCACCACGTCCGCAGGGTGGCTGGTTCGAAGAAGGCGGCGAAGACGCGAGCGGGCCCGGCGCCGATCTCGACCGTGCAGTCGACGTTGGGTGCCGCTGACATGCCACGACCTCCGGGGAGCGGGCGCCATCATAGCCCAGCCGGCCCGGACCGAGAAAACGTGCACGGATGCCGCGCCGCCGCCGACGTCCGCGATAGACTGACAGGATGGACCCTCGTACGAGACATGCGCTGATCGAAAAGTACAAAGACGGCTACCGCGTCGTCGAGGAAGCCTTGGCCGGGGCGACCGAGGCCGAGCTCGATACCAGACCCGCGCCGGGCAAGTGGTCACCGCGCCAGGTCGTGCATCACCTGGCCGACTCGGAGATGACGGCCGCGATTCGGCTGCGGTTGCTGCTGGCACAGGACCGCCCGGCGATCGCCGCGTACGACCAGGACGAGTTCGC
>JAFNAJ010000082.1 GCA_017860085.1 Acidobacteriota bacterium
CCGTCGCCCGACGCCTACGACCGCGGCGTGAAGGTGGCGCTCGTCGACGTGACCAGGAACCACCCGCGCTCGGTCAGTCCGCTCATCAAGTCGAATAACCTGCTGAACAACGCGCTCGCCATGCAGCAGGCCCTGGGGCGCGGAGGGTTCGAGGCGCTGATGCGGAACTACAAGGGCGAGATCTGCGAGTGCTCGCAGTCGAACTTCTTCCTGGTCCGTCGAGGCGAGGTCCTCACCCCGCCGCTCGACGCTGGCCTGCTGGCCGGCATCACGCGCGCATTCATCTTCGACCTCGGGCGTGAATGCGGGATCCCGGTGCGCGAAACCACGCTGCTCGAGGCGGACCTCGCGTCTGCCGATGAAGCGTTCCTCACCAGCACCACGCGGGAGATCGTCCCCATCGTGGCGGTCGATGACCTGAAAGTCGGTACCGGGAGCCCCGGGCCGGTGACCGCCGCGCTGCTCACCGCGTTTCGCCGGCACACCGACCGGCTGCGGGCCGTCGGGGCAGTCTAGGGTTCGCTCGCGCCCACAGGCTCGGCCGCGTACGCCTCAACCGGCACGCACGCACACACGAGGTGACGGTCGCCATACGGGTTGTCGATGCGACCCACACTGGGCCAGAACTTGTTGGCCTGGACGAATGGCAGCGGGTAGGCTGCCTGCTCGCGATCGTAGGGATGCGACCAGGTGCTCGCCGACACGGCCGCCGCCGTATGCGGGGCATTCTTGAGCACGTTGTCCTTCGGGTCGGCCTTCCCGTCGATGACATCCTGGATCTCGCGCCGAATGGCGAGCATGGCGTCGCAGAACCGGTCGAGCTCATCCTTCGGCTCACTCTCGGTCGGCTCGACCATCAGCGTGCCGGGCACGGGGAACGACACGGTCGGCGCGTGAAACCCGTAGTCCATCAGGCGCTTGGCCACGTCGGTCTCGTCGATGCCCGATGCCTGCTTCAGGGGCCGCAGGTCGAAGATCAACTCGTGCGCGACCCTTCCAGTGTCACGCGTGTAGAGCACGGGGAACGCCCCCTCGAGCCGCGCTTTCACGTAGTTGGCGTTGAGGATGGCGTGCGTCGTGGCATCGGTGAGACCTTGCGCCCCGAGCATGCGGATGTACGCGTAGGAAATGAGGAGAATGCTGGCGCTTCCCCAAGGTGCCCCCGCCACCGCGCGGATGGCCGCCGTGCCCCCGGTCGGCACCACCGGGTGACCCGGCAGATACGGCGCCAGGTGCGCCGCCACGGCGATGGGCCCCATGCCCGGCCCTCCGCCTCCATGGGGAATGGCGAACGTCTTGTGGAGGTTCAGGTGGCACACATCCGCCCCAATCCTGGCGGGGCTCGTGAGGCCAACCTGCGCATTCATGTTGGCGCCGTCCATGTAGACCTGGCCGCCGCAGGCATGCACCACGTCGCACACCTCGCGGATGCGGTCCTCGAACACGCCATGCGTGGACGGGTAGGTCACCATCAGCGCTGACAAGCGTTCCCGGTTCGCCTCGGCTTTCTGCCGAAGGTCGTCGACGTCCACGTTGCCGTGGGCGTCGCACGCCACGACGACGACCTTCGTGCCTGCCATCACGGCGCTCGCCGGGTTGGTGCCATGCGCCGAGGAGGGGATCAGGACAACGTCGCGACCGAAATCGCCTCTGGCGTGGTGGTAGGCCCGAATCACCAGCAACCCGGTGAGCTCACCCTCGGCACCCGAGTTGGGCTGCAGCGACACGGCCGCAAACCCTGTGATCTCCCGCAGCGCCGCCTCGAGCTCCGCAATGATCCGCTGATAGCCCGCGGCCTGCTCCACCGGCACGAACGGGTGCAGCCGCGAAAATTCCGGCCACGTCACCGGCATCATCTCGGTGGCCGCGTTGAGCTTCATGGTGCACGAGCCCAGCGCGATCATCGACGTGTCGAGACCGATGTCCTTGCGCTCGAGCGTCTTGAGATACCGCATCATCTGCGTTTCTGAGCGGTACGTGTTGAACACCGGGTGCGTCAGAAACGGCGTTCGACGTCTGAGGGCCTCGGGGATCCGCACGGCGGTCGACGGGCCTGCCACCGACCCCGGAGCCACGCCCGTGACCCGCGCGAACACGCCAACGATGGCTCTCACGTCGTCGAGCGACGAGGTCTCGTCGAGAGAGATGCCGATGCCCCCGTCATCGAAGTAGCGGAAGTTGAGCCCAGCGACCTCGGCCTCCTGTCGGACCCGCGCTTGCAGGCCGCCGGCCCCCTTGCCTGCCACGACCTTGATCGTGTCGAAGTACGCCGTGTTTGCCTGCTCCCAGCCGGCCCGCCGCAACGCCTCGTCGAGGGCCGCGGTGAGGCCGTGCACGCGCTGCGCAATCTCGAGCAGACCGCCCGGCCCGTGATAGACGCAGTAGAAGCCCGCGACGTTGGCCAGCAGGGCCTGAGCCGTGCAGATGTTCGACGTCGCCTTCTCGCGTCGGATGTGCTGCTCGCGAGTCTGCAGGGCCATCCGGTAAGCCACTCCCCCGTTGGCGTCCACCGAGATCCCGATGATTCGGCCAGGCGCCTGTCGGACGAACGCCTCCCGGGTGGCAAAGAACGCCGCGTGCGGCCCGCCATACCCAAGCGGCACGCCCAGCCGCTGGGCGTTGCCCACCACCGCGTCGGCTCCCATCTCGCCTGGCGGCGTCAGCATCGTGAGGCTGAGCAGGTCCGTGGCCACCGCCACCAGCACACCGGCCGCGTGCGCCGACGCGATGAGCGTGCGGACGTCCTCCACCTGGCCGTTGCCGTCGGGATACTGCACGAGCACGCCGAACACGCGCTCGTCGAACACCATCTCAGAGGGCTCGACGAAGCGGAGCTCGATGCCCAACGGCTCGGCGCGCGACGCCAGCACCTCGAGCGTCTGCGGAAACACGCGGGGCGACACCAGGAACACGTTGGCCGCCGCCGTCCGTCGCGTCTGCACGCGCCGCAGCATCGTCATGGCCTCGGCCGCGGCCGTGGGCTCGTCGAGCAGCGAGGCGTTCGCCACGTCCATCCCCGTGAGGTCCTTGACCGCCGTCTGGTAGTTCAGCAGCGCCTCGAGGCGTCCCTGCGCCACCTCGGCCTGGTACGGCGTGTAAGGCGTGTACCAGCCCGGGTTCTCGATCACGTTCCTCAGAATGACGCTGGGCGTGATCGTGTCGGCATAACCCATCCCGATGAACGTGCGGGCGACCCGGTTCTGCGCGGCCAGGCCTCGCAGGTGATCCAGGAACTCGTGCTCGGCGAGGGGCCCGGGCAGATCGAGGGGTCGATCGAGCCTGATGCTCCGCGGGATGGCCTGGTCGATCAGCTCGTCGATCGACGCGGCCCCCATCCTGCGGAGCATCTCGTCGCGGTCGCTGCCGCGAGGTCCGATGTGGCGGGTGGCGAAAGCGTGCGTATGGAGATCAGACATAGGCGACGTCGACCTCGTCACTTCACGAGGTCGGAGTACTGAGCGCTATCGAGGAGCGTGGCAGCCTCTGCCGGGTTCGACACCCGCAACTTGATCATCCAGCTGCCGTGGGGATCGGAGTTCACCTGCTCGGGATGCTGGCCGAGGTCGGTGTTGACGGCCACGACTGCCCCAGCCATCGGGCAGAACAGCTCGGACACCGCCTTCACCGACTCGATGGTCCCGAACACCTCTCCCTGCACAAACGACTTGCCGACCTCGGGCAGGTCGACGTACACGACGTCGCCCAGCTGCTTCTGCGCGTAGTCGGTGATGCCCACGGTGGCCTCCGACCCGGAGATCCGAATCCACTCGTGGTCCTTCGTGTACTTGGCGTCGGATGGATACATCGTCAACTCCTGGGACGCTTGTAGAAGGGCAATGGCACGACGACCGCCCGCAGCCGCCGCCCCCGAACATCCACTTCGAGCTCCTTCCCCAGCACGGCAGCCTCGGTCGGCACGTACGCCATGCCAATGGCCTTCTTCAGAAACGGTGTCTGGGTGCCACTGGTCACCACGCCGGCCTTGCGGCCATCGACATAGACGTCGTAGCCGTGCCGGGCAATCCCGCGCTCGGTGATCTCGAAGCCGACCAGCTTGCGCCCGATGCCCTCCGCCTTCTGACGACGCAACACGTCAGCCCCGAGAAAATCGGCCTTGTTCCAGCCGATGATCCACCCAAGGTCGGCCTCGAGCACGGTGGTGGTGTCGTCGATGTCGTTGCCGTACAGCCGCATGGCGGCCTCGAGTCTCAGGGTGTCTCGGGCCCCGAGCCCGGCAGGCACGACGCCGGCTCCCCTGCCAGCCTCGAGGATGGCGTTCCACACGCGCTCGGCCGAGGCCGGAGGCACGAACACCTCGAAGCCGTCCTCCCCGGTATAACCCGTGCGCGACACGGTCACGCGGACGCCGGCAACCTCGCCGGGCGCGAACCAGTAGTACTTCATGCTGGAGAGATCAATGCCCGTCAGCGGCTGCAGCACGGACAGCGACACAGGTCCCTGGAGGGCGATGAGCGCGTAGCGCTGGCTCGTGTCCACCGCGACCGCATCGCCCACGTCGCGGATCTGATCCTTGATCCACGCAAAGTCCTTGGTCGCGTTCGACGCGTTGACCACCATCAGGAAGTGATCGTCGGCCATCTTGTAGACGAGCAGGTCGTCCACGAACGTGCCGGCCTGCGTCGTCAGCCCGGAATAGTGAATCTGCCCCACCTTGAGCCGCGACGCGTCGTTGCACGACACACGCTGGACCGCGGCCAGCGCATCCTGGCCGGCGATTTCGATCTCGCCCATGTGGCTGACGTCGAACAGCCCGGCACGCGTTCGGACGGCCTGATGCTCGTCAGCGATGCCGGTGTACTCGACCGGCATGTCCCAGCCGGCAAAGCTGACCATGTGGGCCCCGTGGGCCAGGTGACGGGCGTGGAGCGGCGTCTTCTTCGGAGCAGCAGGAGTGTCGGTCATGGGACTGGTCGGACGGGGATCGATCGGGCGCGCCCAGACGGAGCACGGCAGCCCGGAGGCCGGATTCAAAGTACTATGCCCCGCCTGACCGGTCAAGGCAGCCCGGGCTCGAACGCTGATGCTCCACCCCGGCGAAGGTACGCCTGCAAGGTGTGGTAGCTGACGCCCAGGATGCGGCAGGCTTCACGCTTGTTGTTGCCGCAACGGCTCAGCACCAGCCGGGCGAATCGCCCCTGCCAGGTGCGCATGTCGTCACCCACCTCGAGTGACGGGTGCAGCACTTCGCGATAGCCCCCCGTGACCTTCGGCGGCAGGTCGTGCAGCTGGATACACTCCGACTCGGCGAGCGCCACGGCCCGCTGGATCGCTCGCTCCAACTCCCGGACGTTGCCCGGCCAGTCGTACTCGAGCAGCGCCTCGAGCGCGTCGTGGGCCACCGCGAGTTCGCGCCCCTCGGCGTGATACGACAGGAAATGCCGCACCAGCTCCGGGATGTCCGACCGTCGCTCGCGCAGCGGTGGCACGCGGATCTCGACACAGTTGAGGCGATAGTAGAGGTCTGAACGGAACCGGCCGTCCTCGACCAGGTCGTGGAGCGAACGATTCGTCGCGGCAATGACCCTGATGTCGACCTTCAGCGCCGACTGGCTGCCGACACGCTCGACACTCATGTCCTGCAGCACCCGAAGCAGCTTGGCTTGAGACATCGCCGAGAGGTCCGCGATTTCGTCAAGGAAGAGCGTGCCCCCGTCAGCCAGCTCGAACTTCCCTCGGCGCCCCCGCACGCCGGTCGCCGTCCGTTCTTCGATGCCAAACAACTCGGCCTCGAAGAGCGTCTCGACCAGCGCGGCACAGTTCACCGCCACGAACGGGCCCCGGGCGCGTCGGCTGAGACCGTGCACCTGCCGCGCCACCAGCTCCTTGCCGACCCCGCTCTCGCCTTCGACAAGGACGGCAAACTTCGTCCGCGCAGCGCGCTCGATCCGATCGTAGAGTCTGGCCATCAACGGGCTGGCGCCGACCAGGCCCGTGGCCGGTCCCCGAGGGGCGCCCGACGACCTGTCGCTGGGCGCAGACACCCGCTCGACTTCGAGCACGAGCGTGGCCAGCCTGGCGGCCGCCTCCAGGAGCCGCCACGTCGGCTCGTCCAATCGAGACTGTGGGCAGGCGCGCGCGCTGAGCACGGCAGCCGCCGCGCCCGGCACCGCGAGCTGCACGTCGGCCCCCTCGCGCGCCATCGAGGCACGGTTGAGGGCAAGCATCCGGCCGGGCTGAAGGCGGACCGCCTGGAGACCCGCCACCTCGGCGAGCCCTCGCTCGAAGGTCGCGCGCAGATCGCGCAAGTCGCCCCGCGATACCGCGTCAGCCACCGCGGCCACCAACGCCGCCAGTCGGTCGCGCGGCTCGCGAACGACCACGCTGGCTTCGCCCGTGTTCCTAACCTTCGCAGGCAGCATGGGGAGTCTCCTCAACGGCCGACGGCTTTCCCGATGTCCAATGCGCTATCAAACGCGATGCCGACGCAGGCCTCACGGTAGCCGGCGCCCCACCAGGCCGATTGTGAGGGAACCCCGAGCGTTTTCCGCTCTCGAGGATCCAAGACCTTTGGCACGAACCCGACCACGCGCACCTACTCGGGTAGCGAATGCCCGGACCGGGTCAACATTACCCAAAGCCCGTCTTCGACCTTGTCGAAGGCCACGGCCACCCGGTGAACCAGGGCTCGGCTCCCCGACGTCTGCACGAGGATGCAGCGCCGCACGGTTCCTGCGGCGAGCCACCCGTTCGGACCGACGTCGAACCGCAGTGTGCACCGTTGACCTGGCACGAGCCGGCCCTGCGACTCGAAGAGCACACCTGCCGCCGAGGCATCGACGAGCAAGGCGTCGCTTCCGCCGCGAAGCCGGAGCACCGGGTGACCGGGCAGCCCGAACGCGGGGAGCCGCGGCCGCGACCGGCGGTCGCGCGTCGTTGCCTCGTCACCTGAGCGTCCACAGCCCTGTCCCTCTGTCAAAGTGCACGACACGCGTTCGTGCCGTGGCTCCGAGGACTCGTATTGCATAAGCCGCGCCGTCCCTTCCCCGCAGATACACCGTCCCGCCGGAAGCGGTGCCGTAGGGCGTGAACACGATCACGCGATGACTGCCGACGCGGATCGCGTCACTTCCCGGGTCGAGCCACCCTGACCCGTCGATTTCCGGCAGCCGTTCGCCGATCGCGTACGTGACACCCGGATAGTCGTCCTCGAGGCACCAGGCCGGCCCGACCGGCGGATCGAGGCCGCTGTCGATATCACTGGACCGCACGCCGTCGCCAGCCGCGTCGGCAAACAGTTGAAGGCGGACGTGGCCATGCGCTTCGTCGAACCTCACGCCCACCGATTGGCCGCGGCGCGCAGCTTCGACACGCGCCCTGGAATACCAAGACGCCACCCGGCGCGCCGCGGCGTCGACACGATGGCGCGCCAGGCCTGCGCCACCCCACGCGAGCCCAGCAGCGGTCGCGACGACCACAACCCAGACCACGAGGAGCACCTCGATCAGGGAGTGCCCAGGCGCGTGCCCGTGGCCCGTCATCGGCAGACCGGACGCGATCCGCATTGCGCACCCCGGTAGCGTCAGGCGCCGCGGCGCCCACCTTCAGCGATCGGAACCCGCCGGCTTGTCCGCCTTCGCTGGCGTCACGCTGACGAGCCCTTTCACCCTGAGGAAGTTCTTCTCCCCGATGCCCTGAATGTTCATCAGGTCCTCGACCTTCTTGAATGGACCATTCTTCTCCCGGTACTCGATGATGCGCTGGGCCGTGCGGGGCCCGATGCCCGGCAGGGTTTCCAGTTGCTGGGCGGTCGCCGTGTTGAGGTTCACGGCAGACACGGCCGGCCGGGCCAGGGCGGACTGGCTGCCTGGCTCCTGTGCCGCCGCCGAGAACGGCGCGGCAAGCGCGCACAGCACGGTGAGAACAACGAGAACTCGACGCATGGGTCACCCTCCTTGATGTGGGCGCCCGCCGCGGCGGCCGCTCCCAGCGAGAGGTTGGGCCCGCGGTCCGTCAGCCGACGCGACGGGACGCGCCGGTCACAGCAGCAAGGGGGCTGCCGCACGCGCGTGTTCGCGCACGTCGGGGCAACCCACTCAGGGCACTGGAGATGACAGGACAGGCGCCTGCAGGGCGAGCCCGGCGGCCGACGTCATGTGCCGGAGATGTCACCGTCGGGTTGCGCGGAGCCGGGCGCGCGCACCCCAACCAGCGACACGCATCGTCAACGCGAGTTGAGGGCCGGGAAACGCCAGATGCCGGGGCCGAGGCGTGCAGGCTACGCCGGATTGGCGTCCCGGTACCACTGGACCGTTCGGCGCAGGCCCTCGTCAAACGGCACCAACGGCTCGTAGCCCAGGAGCTGTCGGGCCAGCGTGATGTCCGCCTGGGAATGGCGGACGTCCCCGGGGCGGGGCGCGGCGTATTCAGGCTGGACACTCGCCTGCAGCACGTCTCGCAGCGTTGCGTACAACGTGTTGAGTGACACGCGACCACCGGTCGCGACGTTGATGATCTGTCCGCCAGCCGCCGGGGTGCCGCAGGCGCGCAAGACGCCATCGACCACGTTGGCGACGTACGTGAAATCGCGCGTCTGCTCCCCATCCCCGAAGATCGTCGGCCGGCGCCCCTCGACCAGGGCGCGAATGAACAGCGAGATCACGCCCGAGTACGGAGACGACGGGTCCTGCCGTGGACCGAACACGTTGAAATACCGGATCGTGGTGGTCTGAAGCCCGTAGAGTGCCGTGAAGAGCTGGCCATATTCCTCGCCGATCAGCTTCTGCAGCGCGTATGGCGAGAGCGGCGCCGTCGGCATTCGCTCGTGTTTGGGAAGCGTCGGCGTGTCACCGTAAGCCGACGAGGACCCCGCGTAGACCACCCGCT
>JAFNAJ010000469.1 GCA_017860085.1 Acidobacteriota bacterium
CCGACCATCTTCGAGCACGCCGAGCCCAAGCCTCGCATCCCGGTGCGTCACATCGAGGCCAGGGCCGGGTTGCCTGAGCGCCTGGGGCACGCGCCCTCCGTCCTCGAGGAGGGTCGGGTACGACTGAAACGCGAAGCGGATGCCTCCAGCCGTGCGGACCTTCGGGATGTCTCGCGTCGGGATCAGCCGCACACGACCGTCCTCGTCGATGACGACCGCGCCCGAGAGTGGACCTCGGCCTGGGGGACGGACCTCCTTGCCGCGCATCACGAGCCAACCCCACGGGGCGATGCCCGAGAACTGTCCGGCGTTCACCGCGAACGACGCCGAGGCAGGCGCGCGGTCGACCGACCAGTCGGGCAGAACGAAGTCTGGCGTCAGCGCGGTTTCGAGGCTGAGGCGGAAGCGCCTGGGATCGAGCCGCGCCACGACCAGCCTGGTCCGGCGACCCTCGCCTGGTGCCGAGAGCTCAGCAAGCCCCAACTCGAGCCCTGGGCCGTAGTCGGACCAGGTGATTGCACGGGCCAGGGCGGTCGCGGTCCCGTTCCACGCGGCGGGCGCTGACGCAGCCGACCACCACCCCACCCACTCGTCGCCGACGCGGACGTGGAGATCGGCCCGTGAAGCCAGCTGCGCGGACGGCGCGGCCAGCAGCGACGCGACGAGTGCGACGAGACCGGTCGCGCGACGCACGCTCGCCTACTTGACTGCAGGCGTGGGCGCTCCCCACGGCGAGCCACTGCCGCAGCCGAGGGCCCGCAACGCGTCCGGGAGTTGCGAACCGCACGAGTCGATCAGCGCGCGGTCGCTGGCGTTGAGCTTCGAGCCGACGATGCCCACGCAGAGGTCCTCCTTCATCTTGGCGTAGTCGACTCTCACCATCTTGGCCGAATCGGCGCCGGCCTGCTCGGCGCGGGTGTTGACGTTCTCAATCACTTGCTCCTCGCTCTGGCGACGCGCCACCTCGGCCTCAGTGAAGGCCTTCATGTCAGCGCCCATGTCGGTCTTGAGCGCCGCGCAGGCGGGCTCGGCCCGGTGCTTGATCACCTTGCGAAGGGCGTCGGCCTGCTCGCTCAGCTTGGCCGCCTTGTCGTCGTCCAGCTCGTCCTCGGCCTGCATCTCGAGACGCTCGAGCTTCGGGTTGTCGGCGTCCTTCAGCATGGCCGCGTCGAGGCAGTCCTTGTACTTCTGCTCTTTTGCCGCGCTCGCCTCGAGGACGCCCATCATGCGTTCCTGTTGGGCCTCGGGGCCGGCCTGGTCCTCGGCTGCGATCCGCGCTCGGAACGCCGCGGCTTCACGGGCGCCTTGCTCGAGGGCCTGGCGTTCGGCCTTGAACGCGTCGATCAGTTGTTTCAGCTGGTCACAGGACGCCAATATCGGCGCGGGCTCCGTCGACGTCGACGAAGGCGCAGACGGCGTAGAGGGCGGGGCCGGCAGCGCGGGGGTCGGAACCTTCGGGACCTTCTTGATGAGCCCGCCGAGTTGGGCGGAGGCTGGGGCCCCAAGGGCGAGCAATCCGACGACGGCGAGCACGGCAACAGCAGGGCGGCGGCACATGGTGGATCCTCCCTCAACGGCCTAGACACTGTGTTCCAGGAATCGTCATTCTCGCCGGGGAACCACGCGTCGTCAACCGGACTCTACTCACCGTGACGTCTCGGCAGGCGGGCCATCGCATGCGCCAGGAGGGGTGGTCACCGCGGTATAGTTGGAGCACCTGACGAGGCATCCGGAGCATGGAGGTGAGGGTGAGCACGCCTACCAACGCGAGGAACCGGGCTGGACGTCGTGTCCTGACGACGTGCGTGCTCGCTGCGTGGACGGTGGTCGTCGCGCCGGCGGTCACCGGGTCGCAGAGCGGAACGCAGACGCCCGCGCAGGCGACCGCGTCGCAGGCGCGCCGTGCGGCAAGCGGCGCGCCGAAGGGCCGTCCTGCGAAGCAGTACACGATTGAACAGTTCCTTGCGACCGAGTCGGTGAGCGGGGCCATCTTCTCGGCTGACGAGAAGCGGCTGCTGTACACGTCGAACCGGTCGGGCGTCCCGAACGTTTACGGTGTGCCCGTGAGCGGGGGAGCCTCCGCGGCGCTCACCACGTCGAACGAGTCCACGTACGTCGTGGCGCAGTTTCCCAGGGACGATCGTTTCCTCTACACGAGGGATCGCGGGGGCAACGAGCTCAATCACGTCTTCGTCCGTCTCATCGACGGTCGCGAGGTGGACCTGACACCGGGCGACCGGTCGAGGGCCAGCTTCATGGGATGGAACCGGGATCGCACCGCGTTCTACGTGCAGATCAACGAGCGGGACAACCGATTCTTCGATGTCTACCGCTACGACGCAGACACGTACACGCGAGCCGTGGTGTTCCGCAACGAGGGTGGCTACATCCCGGCGGCGGTGTCCGGCGACGAACGATGGGTGGCGCTGGCGAAGCCGAACACGACGAACGACCGCGACATCTACCTCTGGAACGTGCAATCGAGTGCGTTGACGCACATCACCCCGCACGGCGGGCGAGCCGTCCATACAGTGGCGGAGTTCGATCCGGCGTCGACGTGGCTCTACTACCTCACTGACCAGGACTCCGAGTTCGTTCGCGTCCGCCGGTACGAGCTGACGACGGGCAAGCACGAGGACGTCGAAGGGGCTGAGTGGGACGTGTTGTTCACCGGGTTCTCGGCCAAGGGCACGTACCGTGTCACGGCCATCAACCGGGACGGGTCGACGGTCGTGAAGATGCTCGAGACG
>JAFNAJ010000470.1 GCA_017860085.1 Acidobacteriota bacterium
GCAGCGGGCGACGCAGGCCGTCGGCTACTTGCTCTTGACATCGACGTCCACGCGCGTCACGCCGCCGCCAGCGGGCACCACCACAAGTCGACGGGCAAAGGCCACTTGAAAATCGATGTCCACCGTTGTCGTCCCCTCGAAGAAGCTCTCGAGGTCGGCATCGTCCAGCGGCTCGACACGGACCACCGTAGGGCCAGGGTCGAGACCAGCAATGACGTACTCGCCAGATTGGTTGAGCGTGAAGTTGCCCACGAGCGCGCCAGTCCTCAGATTGAGCGCCACGACGTGTGCACCGAACACGCCACGGCCGCCCTTCCGCACTCGCCCGCTGATGCTCCCGGTCTGCTGCACGACGCTGCCATCCGGATACAGGTCCGACACGCCAGCCACGTCGTCGGGTCTCAGGTCGCGCCCGTCGATGTTGCCCGGCGCCATCGCGACGGGAAACATGACCGCGCCCGATGCCACGACACGACGCCCGCCAGATGGTCTCAGTTCAGTCTCGCCCAGCGCCGAGTGCCCCAGCCCGAGCAGGTGCCCGATCTCATGCACCGCGATCGACGCGAGGTCGTACCGGCCAGGCTCGCCACTCGAGGCCACCGACCACGCGAAGGTCGTGTTGAAGAAAACGTCGGCTTCGACGATCTGGCCGGTGCTGGTGTCGATGGTGTAGCTGGTGGCGCCCAGCACGCGGTCGAGGTCGGGCCGGTCGTCGAAGCCAAGGACGGTCAGGCCGTCCTCTTCCTCCGGGTCGACGCCCGCCATGCCAGATCGGCGAAACGAGACCGCGGCCGTGGGCAGCGACTCCCACGTCTGGAATGCCTGATCGACCGTCGAGGCAAACGCGGCGGCAGAGACGCCCGGCACCTCCCGATTGCTCAGGACGTAGCCGACGGGCAGTGCGCCCCACTGGAGATCCACCGTGCGGCCGTCCACGGCCGTGCCGAACTTGAGATACGCACGCGCCGGGCCACCCGCGACGATCACGAGGGCGACGAGGCCAGCGACGACCACCGCGCGGCGTCTCATCGCCCCATGCCTTCGTTGCCGGCGCCGCGGTCAATCACGAGCCGCTCGACGGTTGCAGCGAACTCGGTAAACGGCGTCGGACGGCGAAACCGATCCCCACGCCGTACTGCCACCGGTTCGTCCAATTCGCCCGAGGTCACGACGACGGCCGGCAGGACCACGCGACTGCCTGGTGCCGCGCCAGGCACGACGCGGTAGAGGCCCTGGGACAGGCCAAGAATGTACGGCGTGGCCGAACCGCGCTGGCCGAGGAACAAGACGACCTCGTCCCCTTCGTTGAACTGCGGCGCGCCAATCATGACCGTGCGGTACTGGCCCAGCTCACCGCCTGGCACGCGGAACCTGATCTCGGTTCCCAGATCACCCTTGAAGTACCGCTCCACCTGGACCGTGACGATGCGTTCGATCGCGCGCCGGCCTGGCACCGCTCGTGCGCCGATCTCCGAGACGTGCCCGTGCACGATGACATGCGCCGTGGCCGCGAGTTCACCCAGATCCGCGGGAACCACCGTGGTGGCGAAGAGCGGAGCGCCGAGCAGCGCTCCCAGCGCCAATGCCCATCGCAGGGTGTGTCGTGGCATGTCGTCACTCTACTTCAGCGTGTCGCGGGCGGTGCCCGACGCCACCTCGAGGACGCGTTCAGCCGCTCGTCGACTCGCGCCGGGGCCTCCCAACCTCGCCTTCACGTCGCGCAGGTCGCGGCACATGGTCTCTCGCCGCTCGCGGTCGCTGAGCAAGCTGACGGTCTCTCGCGCCACGGAGTCTGGCGTGAACCCGTTTTGAATGAGCTCGGTCACGACACGGCGACCGGCGACGAGGTTCACCATGCCGTAGGTGTCCACCTTCACGAAGCGGATGCCGGCCCGATACGTGAGCGGTGACAGGCGGTACACGATGACCATGGGCCGTTCGTGCAGGGCCGTCTGCACGGTGGCAGTGCCGGACGCGGTGACCACCACGTCGCTCGCCTTGATCACGTCGTCAGCCCGGCCCTCGACCGTGACAAGCGTGACGGCCGAATCGACGGACGCCGTCTCGAACAGTCGATCGTCGAGGCCCGGCGCCCGCGCGATCACGAACTGGACACCGGGTACCGCGTCGGTGATGCGAGGCACCGCCTCCAGCAGCACCGGGAGGATCTGCCGCACCTCGTTGGTGCGACTGCCGGGGAGCAGGGCCACCGTTGGCGCCGTCGGGTTGCCGCCGATCGAGGAGAGGAACCTGTCGCGGTCGTCGCCCGTCGCCACGAGGTCGATGAGGGGGTGGCCGACGAACTCGACCGGGATGCCCGCCCGCTCGTACAGCGGACGCTCGAACGGAAAGATGACCAGCACCCGCGAGGCAAACCGCTTCATGGCCGCCAGCCTGCCGGAGCGCCACGCCCACAACTGGGGGCTGACGTAGTAGACGACCGGGATACCGAGGCCGGCGACTGCGCGCGCCAGCCGGAAGTTGAAATCGGGAAAGTCGATGGCCACCAGCACGTCTGGCCGCCGCACTCGTGCGGCGTCCACCAGGTGGCGATACGTCGCATACGCGCGCGGCAGCAGCCGCACGACCTCGATGAGCCCGGTCACAGAGAGGCCCCGGTAGTCGCCGACGAGCTCGGCGCCCGCGGCCGCCAACCGGTCGCCGCCAAACCCGAACACGCGCGTCTCCGGGTCGAGGTCGCGCAGCTCACGCACGAGCGCGCCGGCGTACAGGTC
>JAFNAJ010000083.1 GCA_017860085.1 Acidobacteriota bacterium
AGCACCTCGTGAAACTGCCGGGGCGCGTCGCACACCGCGACCTCGTATCCCGCCGACTCGAGGGTGCTTCGCACGAACGCGGCGTGGCTGGGGTCGTCTTCGACGACGAGCACGCGGGGAATGTCGGGCGACACGCGTTCGAGCAGGTGGTGCAGCCGGCTGACCAGGGCGTCCCAGTCGAGCGGCTTCTCGAAGTAGCCATCGGCCCCCGCGTGAATCGCCTCGGCCTGGTCGAGGAAATCGTTCTTCAGGCTGAGCATCAGCACGGCCGGCACATCGCCCCCGTCGCGGCTCCGGAGGTACTCGACCACCCCGTACCCCGTGCCATCGGGCAGGCTGATGTCGACGATCAGACCGTCTGGCAGGGTCGCGTCGATCACCGCCCGGGCCTCGGCGCACGTGCTGGCCGTCCGGGTCTGGAGCCCCTCGAGCCGAAGCAGGCGTTCGACGAGCTCGTTGATCGATGGGTCGTCGTCGACGACGAGCACCATGCGGGTGCCGTTGGCCAGCTGGCCGGGCGACAGCGACTCGGGAGCGGGACGGGTCTCGGCCGGGACAACAGGCTCCGCCGCACGAAACGCCTCGGCGAGCTCTTCGATGATCTGCTCCCACCGATCGAGGGTGGTCTCGGGCTGGGGCCCACTCGTCACCTGGTCGCACAACCGTTCGCCTTGCCTGCCGAGGTCGGAGATGCGGTCGAACCCGAAGGTCGACCCCGAGCCGGCGAGCCGGTGGAAGTGCCGACGGAGCTCGTCAATCGCCGCGCCGGGGCCGCCTCTCCGCACCGCGCCGAGGGCGCTGCGCAACTCGGTCAGCCGCTCGGTCCCGCTGCCGAGGAATTCGAGCGCCAGTTCCCTGAAATCGTCGTCCCAGCTCCCCATCGCCTGCACCCGGTGGCCCGCGCCGGCACACCCCGTCCCTTCCCTAATCGGCACCCTGGGCTCAGGGTGCAGGGGGGACGAGGGCCCGGTCATGGGGCCGGCAAGTATCTGTATGAAAGCGGGTTGCCTGTCAGGAAGCCTGCCGGTCGGCCGACAGCTCGACGGCTGCCACCGAGGACTCGTCCACGACCACGCGGGAGCTCGCGCGCCGGCCGGGCAGCGTATACATCAGCTCGAGCATCAGCGTTTCCATCACGGCGCGCAGCCCGCGCGCGCCCATGCGCCGGGCCATCGCGGCGTCGGCGATCGCCTCGAGGGCTCCGGGCGTGAACTCGAGCGGCACGCCCTCGTAGTCGAACAGCGCCTGGTACTGCTTCGTGAGCGCGTTGCGCGGTTCGGTGAGGACCCTGACGAGTGCCAGCCGGTCGAGGTCTTCCAGCACGGAGACCACGGGCAGCCGACCCACGAACTCGGGGATGAGCCCGTAGGCCATCAGGTCGCCCGGCTCGAGTTCCGCGGGCGCTCCGGGCTGGCTTGCCGCCGGCTGGGTCCCGAGGAACCCCAGTGTCCGGCGGCCCTGGCGTCGGGCCACGATGTCGTCGAGCCCGACGAATGCGCCCCCGCAGATGAACAGAATGTGGGTGGTGTCGATGGCGATCGTGTCCTGCTGCGGGTGCTTGCGCCCCCCCTGGGGGGGCACGTTGGCGATCGTCCCTTCGAACATCTTCAGCAGGGCCTGCTGCACCCCTTCCCCGGCCACGTCGCGGGTCGCGGCGAGGTGGTCGGATCGCCGCGCGATCTTGTCGACCTCGTCGAGATAGACGATGCCCTGCTGACAGCGCGCGATGTCGCCGCCCGCCGCCTGCAGCAGCCGTCGCAGGACGTTTTCGACGTCCTCGCCGACATACCCTGCCTGGGTCAGGGTCGTGGCGTCGTAGGTCGCAAACGGCACGTCGAGCAGCCGTGCCAGGGTCTGCGCCAGCAGCGTCTTGCCAGTGCCCGTGGGTCCCACGAGCAGCACGTTCGATTTGGCGAGGTCGATCTCGGCCGACCCTTGCCGCAGGATCTCGATCCGCTTGTAGTGGTTGTAGACCGCCACGGCCAGCTGCTTCTTGGCGCGCTCCTGGCCAATGACGTAGCGGTCGAGGAACCGCTTGATGTCGACAGGGGCCGGCAACTCGCGGCCCAGCCGGCAGGACGCCGCCCGGGCGCTCGCGTTCACGAGGTCCTGACACGACTCGATGCAGCGGTCACAGATGTAGACACCCTGCCCGGCGACCAGCCTCTGCACCTCGTACTGGGCGCGCTGGCAGAACGAGCAACACGGCACGGCGGGAGGCGTGGGGCTCGACATGGGCGGAAGCGGGAGCCGTGTGCGCAGTCGGGCTGGGAACGCCGGCGGCGGCGATACTCCCTTCAGATCGCATGCCAGGCCGCGAGTGCCCCGAGCCTCCCGACGCGCCCGTGAAGGACCGGCGCTGTCACCCGCAGCGAAGACTATTGGTGTGGCGACGGAAGACCGCCCTGTGTCCTCGCGTCGTCGAGTGTGCGGTGGTTTGACCGGCCTCCGCTCGCATGCTACGCTTCGGCTGGCCCGGTGGGTGGTCGACCAGGCGCCGCGGCCAGCATTTCCGCACGCGAAAGTGGCGGAACTGGCAGACGCGCCGGACTTAGGATCCGGTAGCCGTAAGGCTGTGGGGGTTCAAATCCCCCCTTTCGCACCAACTTCTTCCCACCCGACGCTCCGATTGGACAGTCCGTGAACGAGATCGTGGTTCTTGGTGCTTTGTTCTCGGTTCTTGGTCCGTTCGGGGTTCCTGGTTCTTGGTTCGTTCGGGGTTCTTGGTTCAGGGGCGGACGGTGAGCCCGCGCAGCCGACACGACTCATGAAGACCGACGTCATCGACATCAGCGTGACCGAACGACAGCTCGTGGTCGAGGTGCCTCCCGACGTGGTGGAGACCGAGATCGGCCGGGTGACGCAGGCCTACGCGCGCAAGGCGCGCATCCCGGGCTTTCGGCCGGGCAAGGCCCCGGCGCGCGTCGTGCGTCAGCGCTTCAAGGACGAGATCCTGCACGACGTGGTCCACGACCTGGTCCCTCGCCTCGTGGACGATGCGCTGCGCGAGCGCACGCTCGAGCCGGTCGACACGCCGTCGGTGCGCGACGTCTCGATCAGCGAAGGTCAGCCGCTCACCTTCAAGGCCGATTTCGAGATCCTGCCGCCGATCGAGCCGGTCGACTACGCCGCGATCTCGCTTCGCCGCGACCCCGTCGCGGTGGCCGACGAGGCCGTCGACCGCACCCTCGAACGGTTGCGCGAACGGGCGGCCAGGTTCGAGCCGATCGATGGACGGCCGGCCGCACACGGCGACTTCATCTCGGGCGACCTCGTCAGGCGTGTGCGCACGGCGCCCGCCGTTCACGACGCGGGCCCGACCCCCGGGTCCCGAGTCCAGAGCCCCGAGGAGACCCACGAGGGCATCACCATCGAGATCGGCGCCTCGGTCAACCCGCCGGGATTCGACGCGGCCCTGATCGGTCTCGAGCCCGGCGCGACAAAATCGTTCGCGGTCACCTTCCCTGCCGACTACCCGGTGGAAGATCTCCGGAACGCCGAGGTCGAGTACACCGTCGCGGTCAAGGGCCTCAAGCGCAAGGTGCTGCCGAGCCTCGACGACGAGTTCGCCCGCGATCTCGGCGAGTTCGACTCGCTCGCGGCCCTCCGCGATCGGGTCAAGGGCGACCTGCTCAAGGACGCCGAACGCTCGCAGGAGCGTGAGGTCCGCAATGACCTGCTCCGCCAGCTCGCCTCGCGCGCGTCGATCGATCCGCCGAAGGCCCTGGTGGCGCGCGAGGTCGACCGTCGTCTCGAGGAATTCGTCGGCCAGCTCATCGCCCAGCGCGTCGACCCGACGCGCGCCGGCATCGACTGGGCTGAGTTCCGCGAGAGCCAACAGGACGCCGCGCGCGAGACGGTGAAGGCCATGCTCGTGCTCGACGATGTGGCGCGACGCGAGGCGCTCACGGTCTCCGACGAGGAGGTGGAGGCCGAGTTGCAGCGGCTGGCCGACCGGACGGGCAAGTCGGTGGCCGCCATCAGGGCACGCCTCGAGAAGGACGGAGACGTCGGGCGGGTGCAGGCGGGGCTGCGCCGGGAGAAGGCGGTCGCCTTCGTCCTGTCGCGTGCTACAATTGCGGGAGTGTAACCACCTGCCGCGCCGCCGCCTTCGCGGTGTGCCTGCGACTTGGCGGGCGCTGAGCGCCGGCCGTCACTCGACGATCCCCAAGGTCAGAACTCCATGAACGACGCGCGCATGCAGTTGATCCCCATGGTGGTCGAGCAGACCAACCGGGGCGAGCGGGCCTACGACATCTACTCCCGGCTCCTCAAGGACAGCATCATCTTCATCGGCTCGCCCGTCGACGACAACGTGGCGAACCTGGTGATCGCGCAACTGCTGTTTCTCGAGGCCGAGGATCCCGACCGCGACATCCTGCTCTACATCAACAGTCCCGGCGGATCGATCACGGCGGGCCTGGCGATCTACGACACGATGCAGTTCATCAAGCCAGACGTGCAGACCTACTGCCTTGGCCAGGCGGCCTCGATGGCGGCGGTCCTGCTCGCGGCGGGCACCAAGGGCAAGCGCTTCTCCCTCCCGAACTCCCGCATCGTCATTCACCAGCCGCTGATGTCAGGCCTCGGGGGCCAGGCGAGCGACATCGACATCGCCGCGCGCGAGATCCTGCGGATGCGGGAGCAGCTGAACGCCATCCTCGTGCGTCACACGGGCCAGGCGACGGAGCGGATCCAGCAGGACACCGAGCGCGACTACATCATGTCGGCCGAACAGGGGAAGGAATACGGTATCATTGACGACGTCATCGTCAAGCGTCCGTAGCCGCCCGCGCAGGCCCTGGCGAGGGGCTGCGCACAGGCCTACGACGCGGGTCGCGAAGATCCGATAGGTAGGGCGCGGAGGCCCGCCTGGCGATGGCCGCCGGCCGGAGACGCCGCCCAAGGACCCCAGACGTGAAGAAGAACGGCGACAACGAGGTGCTGCGCTGCTCGTTCTGCAACAAGGACCAGAACGACGTGCGCAAGCTCATCGCGGGCCCCACGGTCTTCATCTGCGACGAGTGCGTCGAGGTCTGCAACGACATCATCGCCGACGACAACCGCTTCGAGACGCGGGGGCCGCGGGCCACCCTCCCCGTGCCCCAGGACATCAAGCGCTTCCTCGACGAGTACGTCATCGGGCAGGAGCAGACGAAAAAGAAGCTCGCGGTGGCGGTTTACAACCACTACAAGCGGCTGGAGATCCAGAAGCAGGCGCGGCGCAGCGACGTCGACCTGCAGAAGTCGAACATCCTGCTGATCGGGCCGACGGGCACCGGCAAGACGCTGCTGGCCCAGACGCTCGCCAAGCTCCTCTCGGTGCCCTTCGCCATCGTCGATGCCACGACCCTCACCGAGGCGGGCTACGTGGGCGAGGATGTCGAGAACATCATCCTGAAGCTGCTCCAGGCCGCCGGTGGCGACATCGAGAAGTGCCAGCAGGGCATCGTCTACATCGACGAGATCGACAAGATCGGGCGCAAGGACGAGAACCCGTCGATCACCCGTGACGTCTCGGGCGAGGGCGTGCAGCAGGCGCTGCTCAAGATCCTCGAGGGGACCGTGGCCAACGTGCCGCCCCAGGGCGGTCGCAAGCACCCCCACCAGGAGTTCTTCCAGGTCGACACGACGAACATCCTGTTCATTTGCGGGGGCGCGTTCGTCGGGCTCGACAAGTCGATCGAGCGTCGCGTCGGCCGCAAGACGATGGGCTTCAAGGCCGAGATCAAGTCGGCGGGCGCGCGCGACATCGGCTCGGTACTCGAGATGGTCGAGCCCGAGGACCTGATCAAGTACGGGCTGATCCCCGAGTTCGTGGGCCGGCTGCCGGTCGTCGGCACCCTGCACGAGCTCGACAAGGCGGCGCTCGTCCAGATCCTCACGCAACCGCGGAACGCGATCACGCGTCAGTACCAGAAACTGTTCGAGTACGAGAACGTGAAGCTGCGCTTCACCGACGACTCGCTGGAGGCCATCGCCGAGCTGGCGCTCAAGCGCAAGATCGGGGCCCGGGGCCTGCGGATGATCATCGAGGACCTGATGCTCGACCTGATGTACTCGATCCCGGGCCAGAAGAAGGTCCGCGAGTGCGTGGTCACCCGCGAGGTCGTCGAGTCGAGAGCCAAGCCAATCACCGTGATGGAGAAGGCCGGGTAGCGGTCACATCGAATCCATGGACGTCTACGAAACCCTTCCGATAGTCCCCCTGCGCGACGTGGTGGTGTTCCCGCACATGATGATGCCGTTCGTCATCGGGCGGCCGGCCTCCATCCGCGCCCTCGAGCACGCGCTGGCGAAAGACAAGCGCATCTTCCTGTCGGCGCAGCACGATGCCGCCACCGACGACCCGCAGCCCCAGGACATCTACACGATGGGCTGCGTGGCCAACGTGGTACAGAGCCTGAAGCTTCCCGACGGCAACATCAAGGTGCTCGTCGAGGGCGTCGAGCGCGGTCGCGCCGTGGAGTGGAAGGAGGACAAGGGGTTCTTCCGGGTCGTCGTGAAGATCATCCAGCGACCGCGGGAGGCCGCGGGCGATCTCGAGGGGCTGATGAGCCGCGTCGTGTCGCTGTTCGAGCAGTACGTGAAGCTGTCGAACAACCTCCACTACGACGCGATGATCGCCGCCGTCCGCGTGGACGACCCGTCGAAGCTCGGCGACACCATCGCCGCGCACCTCGTGGCGGGCGTCGAGGAGAAGCAGAACCTGCTCGAGATCGTCTCGCCCGTCGAACGCCTCAACCGCATCGCCGCCCTGCTCGAAGCCGAGGTGGACAAGCTCCAGGTCGATCGCCGAATCCAGTCGCGCGTGAAGAAGCAGATGGAGAAGGCGCAGAAGGAGTACTACCTCAACGAGAAGATGAAGGCGATCCAGCGCGAGCTGGGACGCAAGGACGAGAAGGGCAACGAGGTCGACGAGCTCAAGAAGAAGATCCAGCAGGCGCGGATGCCGAAGGACGTCGAGGAGAAGGCCATCCAGGAGCTCAAGCGCCTCGAGGCGATGCCCCCGATGTCGGCCGAGGCCACCGTCTCGCGCAACTACCTCGACTGGCTCATCGCGGTGCCGTGGCACAAGAAGACGAAGGAGAGCCGCGACCTCAAGCGCGCCGAGCAGATCCTCAACGAGGACCACTACGGACTCGAGAAGATCAAGGACCGCATCCTCGAGTTCCTGGCCGTGCGCACGCTGGTCAAGAAGCCGAAGGCGACCATCCTGACCTTCGCCGGGCCTCCCGGCGTGGGCAAGACGTCGCTGGCCAAGTCGATTGCCCGGGCCACCAATCGCAAGTTCGTGCGCCTGTCGCTCGGCGGCGTGCGCGACGAGGCCGAGATTCGCGGCCACCGCCGCACCTACATCGGCGCCTTCCCCGGCCAGATCATCCAGATGATGAAGAAGGCCGGGACGCAGAACCCGGTGTTCCTGTTGGACGAGGTCGACAAGATGTCGATGGACTTCCGCGGCGACCCGTCGTCGGCGCTGCTGGAGGTGCTCGACCCCGAGCAGAACAACAGCTTCCTCGACCACTACCTCGACGTCGAGTTCGATCTCTCGCACGTCATGTTCATCTGCACGGCCAACGTCGTCCACACCATCCCGCAGGCGCTCCGCGACCGCATGGAGGTGCTGCAGCTGGCCGGCTACACCGAGCTCGAGAAGATCGAGATCGCCAGGACGTTCCTGGTGCCGAAGGCGCTCGAGGGTACGGGCCTCGCCACCGGCAACGTGGAGTTCACGGACGCGGCCATCCAGACGGTGATCCAGCGGTACACCCGCGAGGCCGGGGTGCGCAACCTCGAGCGCGAGATCGCCTCCATCTGCCGCAAGATCGCGCGGAAGGTCGTGGTCGAGGGCACGAGCTTCAGCGAGATGGTCACCGGCGAGAAGGTCACCGAGTACCTCGGCGTTCCGAAGTACCGCCCGACGGTCGCCGAGGTGGAGAACGAGGTGGGCATCGCCACGGGCCTCGCCTGGACCGAGGCGGGCGGCGAGATCCTCGTCACCGAGGCGACGCTCATGTCCGGCAAGGGCACCCTGACGCTGACCGGAAAGCTCGGCGACGTCATGCAGGAGTCGGCCCAGGCTGCCATGAGCTACGTCCGGTCGAAGGCGGAGGAGTTCGGCATCCCCCGCGACTTCAACCGCAAGACCGACGTGCACGTGCACATCCCCGAAGGAGCCATCCCCAAGGACGGCCCGTCGGCGGGGATTACCCTCGCCACGGCCCTCGTCTCGGCGCTCACCCGCATCCCGACGCGGAGGGACGTGGCGATGACCGGGGAAATCACGCTGCGGGGCAAGGTGCTGGCCATCGGCGGCGTGAAGGAGAAGGTCCTCGCGGCACATCGCGCGGGGGTCAAGAACATCGTCCTGCCGAAGGACAACGAGAAGGACCTGTCCGACATCCCGAAGAACGTGCTAGACGCGCTCAACGTGTACATGGTCGAGTCGATGGACGAGGTGTTGAAGATCGCGTTGGCCTCGCCCCTCCCCGTCGCCCTGCCGCCGGCCGCCACGGAGGCGTCGGACGAGCCCGCCATGTCCGACGGCACCATCGCGCATTGACAACCGGGGGGTCCCGCGGGGCCCCTCGATTCGCTTTCCCAGACGTTTGAACATCGTCGAGGTCCAGTTCGTGAGGAGCGCTGCGAGCGCGCGCGATTTCCCGCGCGAGCCGGTTCCGCAGCTGGCCATGGTCGGGCGGTCGAACGTCGGGAAGTCGAGCGTGATCAACGCGCTGACGAGAAGCCGGGTGGCGCGCACCAGCGC
>JAFNAJ010000084.1 GCA_017860085.1 Acidobacteriota bacterium
GTCTCGTCGAGGCCGCCGCACAACGTGGTCGCCACGTCTGGGGCATCCACGACGAACCCGATTTCGGTGTTGATGCGGGCCGAGCGGGGATCGAGGTTCATCGACCCGACGAAGAACTCGCGGCAGTCGAACACCAGGATCTTGCCGTGCAGCGCGGCCTTCGGCGGGCGCCCTCCCGGGGTCGCGGGGCGGCCCGTCGTCTGGAGGACCGCTCCGGGGTCGTGGGGGCCCTGGGGGTTCACCTCGTAGACTTCGATGCCCGCCTCCAGCAGGGGCCGCCGGTACTTCTTGTACTTGCCGAAGACCGGCAGTTGGTCGGTGGACGCGATCCCGTTGGTCAGGATCTTCACCTTCACGCCGCGCGTGCGCATGTCCTTCAGCAGCTGGACGCCGCCCTTGCCGGGGACGAAGTACGGCGACACCAGGACGAGCGTGTCGCGCGCCGCGGCGAACTCGGGCATCAGTTGCGGGAGCAGGTTGGCGTTTGGCGCCTTGCCAGGCTGTTCCACCTTGGCCGGGTCGTCTGCCGTCACGCGGATGCGTGCCGAACTGAAGCTGACCGTCCCGCCGCGGAGTTCCTGCGCCAGCGGGCTCTCGCGCATGTCCTGCGCGTATTCGTCGCCGCGCTGCTGTTGCGCGAAGGCGTACAGCGACGCACGCAGGCGCGCGGCGTCTGCAGCGTCAGGCCGGTGTTTGTGTAATTCGCTGATCCCATACACGACCGGGCTGTTCCAGAAGCGATCGAACCGGGAAGAGACCTCTGGCACCGCTGCCCCGATCGCGATGGCGTCCATGTCGCCGTAGTTGAAGGAGGAAGCGGCCTCGAAGTACTCGTCCCCGATGTTGCGTCCGCCGACGATGGTCATCTGGTTGTCCACCGTGAAGGACTTGTTGTGCATGCGGCGGTTCACGCGCGAGAAGTCGGTGACGACCCAGAAGCCTCGCGCGGATCGTGTCGAGGCCGGGTTGAACAGGCGGACCTCGATGTTCGGGTGCGAGTCGACCAGCAGCAGGGTCTCGTCGTCGGCGAGGGAGCCGATGTCATCGATCAACAGCCGGACGCGCACGCCGCGGTCTGCAGCACGGACCATGGCGCCCAGCAGGAGCTTGCCGACCTTGTCGTTCTGCCAGATGTAGTACTGGGCGTCGATGCTGCGCTGGGCGGCCTCGGCGAGCACCAACCGGGCGAGGAACGCGCCTGGTCCGCGGGGCAGGAGGTGGATGCCAGATGGCCCCTGCAGTTGGCCCAGCGATCGGGCGGCGGTGCGGGCGACCAGAGTGTCGGCGGTGTCGTTCAGCGCGAACGATGGCTCGACGGTCCGCACCGTCGGCAACGACGCACAGCCGCCTAACGACAGCAGAAGTGCGAAGAGCGCGAGCGAGAACTGCGCCCGCCGTGTCGCTACTGAGCGAGCGAGTCGTGGCGTCGGGAATCGTGACATTCACGTTCTCGGTTCTGAGCCGGAAATCTTCCCACACTCGCGTTGGGCGCTCAATCCGATTCCGGCCGGACCTTCTCGCGGTCGAACTGGCGCCTCCCAAGGTCGGAAAGACCAACTCGCGGCGGTCGGACATGGCCGCCATCGTGCGGACCCACAGGACGCTCATTCCCTCGCTGGCTGCCATACGAACCTGAACGGCACATCGTCGGCCGACTCCCCCATGGAGCGTGGCGTCAGCAATGGAGCGAACGGCCGCCGGTCTCGAGACGAGGTTCGTGGAACGCCGCGACGATGACACGCTGCGCAGCCGCATGCAGAAGCACGGCATTCGGAGGCCGGGGCCTGGAGGCGTCGGAGCGGGCCCGACCTAGGACGGGTCGGGGGCGCCCTCAACCCGCAAGACGGGCTCAGTCGACGATGTAGCCGAGGGCGCGAGCGTTGTCCCGGACGCGGTGGTCCTGCGTCACGATGGTGAGGAGCTGTGGAGGCTCGCCCAGGGCCTCCGCTGTCGCCAGGTGGACCGCGTCGAGCGTGCGCACGGGCTCGACTGGAAACGGACGGCCGACGCGACCGAGGACCGCGTCGGTGACCTCGACGAGATCGCAGCGGCGCGCGAACGCCTGGATGGCCCGGATCGCCGCCTGCTCCTGCGGCGCGGTCATCCGTCCCATTGCGCGGGCGCGTATGACCGCCCGCGTCGCCTCGGCCACCGTCAGCACCGAGGTGATACGCCTCCCCCCCGCACGCAGCGCGGCCAGCGCGGCCGCGTCGCCCTCCAGCAGGGCTGCCAGCAACGCGCTCGACTCGATGTAACGGATCGCCGCCGCGGCCGGAGCGACTGCCGGCGTCGCGGGGCGCCGGGCTCGACGGACGGCGGGCCTCTTCCCGACGCTACTCTTCGCCACGATCGCTGTCCAGGAGGTCGGCCGCCGTGCCCTTCGGCAGCCGCAGGATGGGCCACGACTCGGCGGGGTCTCCCGGCTCGAGCGCCGGCCTGATCACGCCCGCCGCCACGAGGTCCTCGAACCGCCGCCGCCCATCCGCCCGGCGACGGGGGGACGGGGGAACGATCTCGGCGACGACGCGTCCGTGCGCGGTCACGGCGATCCGCTCACCCGCTTCGATGCGCCGGATGTAGCGGCTCAGGTGGTTCTTCAGGTCGCGCACCCCGGCCTCCATGCACTCAATATAGCCACATGTAGCTACATCGGCAAGCGCTACGGAGCTGAGTCGACATCGAGTTGTTCAGTGAGCAGCTCCGCGACTGGGAGGACCATTACAATGACCATCGCCCGCACGGGGCACTCGGCGGCCAAACCCCGTACGATTGCCTACTGACCAAGACGGGAGCTGAGGTGTGACCAGGGTCTCAGGACCCTACACTCGATGCCGGCACCAGGCGGTGAATCAGGACGCCATCCCACCGCTTGGCATCGGAGAGAGCCTGGCGAATGGTCGTGGTCGCCGGCTGGCGCCGGCCCAGGGAGCGGAGGCATCACGATGAGCGTGCGAGTTGTCCGTCTCGGAACCCCGCGCCGGCAGCGAGAAGGCCCCCGGATCGGCACGGTTCGCCGCCCTCCACGTGGCGTCCCGAGAACCGAGTTCTCAGCACAGGGGTGGTACGACGTGTGGTTCCCGAACCTCGCGCCCAGCGTCGAGACGATGAAGCTCGGGCAGGCAGCGGCGTCGCCCGCGGAGTGGTCGGCGTTTGTGCGCAGGTACCGGGCAGAGATGTCAGAGCCCGGCGCCAGGCACGACCTCGAGCTCCTCGCCGTGTTGTCGCGCACGACCGACTTCTCCGTCGGCTGCTACTGCGAGCACGAAGACCGCTGCCACCGTTCGATCCTGCGGCAGCTCCTGGTCGAGCGCGGGGCGAAGGTCGAGGAGTGAATCCCGCATGGCCGGGTCGGTGAGCGAGGTGGCGCGTCAGCCGCGCCGGGCTGGGCCGACGTCATCCGGGGACACGACCCGATAGCCGGGACCGTCCTGCCCGGCGCGCGGCCGGAGGAGCGCGGCGCAGATCTCCCTCGTCCGGAAGGAGTCGTAGTAGGCCTCCAGGCAGGGTATCAGGTGCTCGCGGTAGGGCGAGCAGTACTCGAGGCCTGCTTCGCCGAGGTGCTTGGCCCTCAGCCGCAGGTTGGCGCACCCGCCGCCGCAGATGGGCAGCACGTCGCAGGAACGGCACTCCGCGTCGCTGTAGGCGTCGGTCCCGGAGCAGTATTGCGCGCGCAGTGCGGCGTTGGTGACCGGATCGTCGGCGTGGAGGTTGCCGATGACCATGGCCGGCTTGCCGACGTCCGACCAGCACTTGTACAGCTCACCCTCCGGTCCAACCACGTATTCGTGGTGCATCACCGCCACGCAGATGCTGTCGAGATTGCGCGTCGGGTAGAAGCTCCCGGATGGGAACGCCACGCCGCTGCGGTGAAGTCCGAGGGTGAAGTCGGCCCATTCGCGCAGGCTCAGGTTGCAGGCCGTGTCGTACTCGGGCCTGAGGCTCGAGTCGACCTGCGCAGCGTTGACCATCAGCCTCTTGCCGGCGAACCGCTCGAGTAACGAGGCGCGAAGCTCGAGAAACCTCGGAAGGTTGTGCTTGTCGACGTTGACCCGGATGGTGCAGGTGCCCTCGTAGGACGAGGCCATCAAGGCCGCCACGTTGCCCAGGATGCGCTGGAACGTCGGTCCGCCACCGGCGAGCACGCGTCGCCGATCGTGCACTTCCTCCGGGCCGTCCAGGGTGATCTGGATGGCGTTGATTCTCAGCGCGTTGAGCCGGGCGATCTTCTCGGCATCCAGCAGGTAGCCGTTGGTGACCAGGCTGGCTCCGTCGAACGTCACGTCGAGCGCCTCGATCTTCTCCGTGATGTCGACGATGCGAGGGAAAGCCAGCAGGGGCTCCCCGCCGTACCAGATGATCGAGAGATGGCCGACCTCCCTCGAACCCTGGATGAACCGGAGGAGCCGCGCCACGGTGTCGGCCGACATGACGGGTCCGTCCTGCTGGCTGTGCTCGAAGCAGTATGGACAGCGGAAGTTGCAGCGCAGGGTCGGACAGATGGTCAGGCCCAGCAACCCGGCGCCGAAGCAGCGTGCGTTCCGCTCGTACTGGCGGGTCAGCAGCAGCAGGTCTTCCTCGCCTGGCTCGACGAGCACCTTTCGCTGCCGCAGCAGCGCGAGGAAGCCGCCGTCGGCGCCCGCGTTCTCACCGTTCCGGTGGTCGCGGAGCGCTTCGAGCAGGCGGAAGTGCGCCTCGTCCAACTCCAGTAGCGTGTTGGACAGGGCGTTGTAGAGAAAGGGGCCGAAGCGCTCGGACCGGAACAGGCGGTTGAATCGTGACCACTCCATCGGGATTCCACCGGTCGCTATGGCCTGCCCTCATGCCTCCTTGCCGTCGCCGGGCGGCCGATGCGGCCCCCTGGGGCACTACGATCGACACCCGTATCCAGGAGACCAGCAGGGCCACGACGTGCGGCCCTTGCAGCTGCAGTCGGGGGGAGCGACGGTTGGACTGGGCTGCGTGCCACCACCGGCCACTCCTTCGAGGTCGGCGTCGGTCAGTTCCGTCCACACCGTCTCGATCTCGTCTCGCGTGCAGGCGAAACCCTCGGCATTGATGAGCGCGATGCGCTCCGCGACGCCCTCGATCGTCAGGATCTTGTCGCAGAACGCCCTGTCCATCTTCATCTTCTCGAGACACGCCCTTGCCCGGTCCAGTGACATGGCTGCCCTCCTCTCGTGTCGGGGAGTCACCCCGCCACGAAACAACGAACCCGCGTCTGCTGGTGGATCGCTCGCCTCCCCGGGGGCTGGCTGTGGGGGCCTGGTGCGCGAGTGAACCACACGCGCGATCGACGTGTCAAACGCGGACCTTCGAGCCCTAGAACCCTTCCTCCATCCGGGCCACGTCGTCTTCGACGTCGACGAGCAGCGCCGCCAGCTTCACATCGTCGAGGCGCAGCAGTGCGGCGCCTGACAGGTCGAGGAGGGAGACGTGGGGGTCTGGCTCGAGGCTGGCCCCGATCTTGGTCGCGACACCGTTGGCCAGCTGCACGATGGCGACGAGCGCGTCGCCGGGTGCGTCGAGGGCGGCATCGTGGTGTCGTTTGACCACCTCGCGGATCTCGGCCGGCAGATTCCAGGCGCGGCAGAGGCGGTCGCCGGCGTTGCAGTGGAGGGCGTCGAGGAACTCGACCAGGGTGGAACGCTCGAAGGTGAACCGCGCGGGATCGCGGCGCCGCATCAGGGCGGCACACCTCAACACGACGACCTTCCCGATGTCGTGCAGCAGGCCCGAGAGGAACACGGCCTCGGGGTTGAAGTCCGAGGCGCGCGGCGCCAGGCGCCGGGCAGCGAGCGCGGTGGCAATCGAGTGGGTCCACAAGGCGCGGTAGATCTGCTCGTCGGCCTTGTCGGTGGCCTGGAACACGTTGCGGGCCGACAGGGCGATCACCGTCTGCTCCACCGCCGAGAACCCGAGACGCATCACGGCCTGGTGGAGGTCGGTGATCTCGCGCAGGCCGGCGTAGGCGACCGAGTTCGAGTAGCGGAGGATGGCCGCGGCGAGCGACGGCTCACGCTCGATCACCGAGACGAGCTCGCGCGCCGAGCCTCCGGCGCCGACGATCTCGCGCACGCGAACGGCCGCCTCGGGCAGGACGGGCAGCTCGACCTTGCCGCTCTCGATCTCGGCCGCGATGCGGCCGGCGAGCGACGCTTCGGGCGCGATTCCGCTCGTCGCCGGTGTCGCGGCGGCCGGTGGTGCGCTGCGGGCAACCGACAGGTTCGTCATTCGTAGAGCTCCAGCAGCCGGCCCAGTGGCCGGACGGTTTTGCTTCGCGGACAGTTCTCCGCCACCTCGCTCAGCGTGGTCTCGCCGCGGATCGCCTTGGCGATGCCGTCCTCCTGCAGGCACACGAAGCCCGGCGTCTCGAACGCAAGGCGCCGCAGCTCGTGCGCCGGACGCTTCTGCAGGATCGCGTCGCGCAGCACGTCGTGCATCACGAGCAGCTCGAACACGCCCGTGCGTCCCCGGTAACCCGTGTAGAAGCAGTGCGGGCATCCTCGCCCCTTGGTGAGGCTGAACCCGGCCATCTCGTCGCGCGAGAGCGACAGCGCCTTAATCTCGGCGGCCGTCGGCGAGTACTCCGCACGACACTGCGGGCACTGGCGACGGACGAGGCGCTGGGCCAACACGCCCGTCACCGTGGACGCCGCGAGGAACGGCTCGATCTCCATCTCGAGCAGCCGAACGAGCGCCCCGACCGAGTCCTCGGTGTGGAAGGTCGAGAGGACCTTGTGGCCGGTCAAGGCGGACTGGATGGCCATGTCGGCCGACTCGTGGTCGCGGATCTCACCGATCAGGATGATGTCGGGATCCTGCCGCACGATGGCGCGCAGCGAGTCGACGAACGTGATGCCGGGCCGGCTCGCCACCGAGCACTGCGTGATGCCGTCGATGACGTACTCGACCGGGTCCTCGCACGTGATGATCTTCTTCGACTCGTCGTTGAGCCGCTCGACCGCCGCATAGAGCGTCGTGGTCTTGCCGCTGCCCGTAGGGCCGGTGACGAGCACGATGCCCGTGGTCGGCTCGAGCACCTCGTCGTTGAGCACCTTGAGCGTCGCCGGCGCGAGCCCCATCTCCTCGAGGCCCACGAGCGCCTTGGCCTTGCGCAGGATGCGCAGCACGGCGTTCTCGCCGTACACGGTGACGTAGAACGACGCCCGCAGGTCGATGTCCTCGCCGCGGCTGTTCACGCAGATTCGGCCGTCCTGGTGCACGCGGTGCTCGGCGATGTCGGCCTGCGCGAGCACCTTGATACGCGAGATCAGGCTGGGCGCGTACGAGACCGGATAGTCGGTGACGTGCACCAGTCCGCCGTCGACGCGGAACCTGACGCGCACCTTCGACTGCATCGGCTCGACGTGAATGTCGCTGGCGCCGTCACGCAGGGCTCGCGCGATGATGTGGTCGACAATCTCGGCCGCCGCCTGCCCCTGCTCGCCGGTTTCGCTCAGGCGGTGATACTGGACGCGCGTCGCGCTGCGCTTCCCACTCTCGGCGTCCGTTCCCAACGCCTCGATCGTCTCGCGGATTCTCCGGGCTTCGCCGATGCAGACGCTGACCGGACACCCGTACAGCCGCTGCATTTCCGAGACGACGTCGGCCTTGCCAAGGTCGTCCACGAGCACGTTGAGCTTGCCGTCCTGGATCGACAGCGGCAGCGCGAGGTGGCGGGCGAGATACCGCAGGCTCACCTTCTTCAGCAGCTGCGGGTCGACGATGCTGGGGTCGGCGTCGACGAAGGGCAGGTCGTGCTTCTCACAGTACGCCTCGAGGTACGCCCGCTCGGAGAGCGCTCCAAGCTCGACCAGGTGGCGACCGGGCGTGACGCCGGGCTGCGCCTTGATGGTCTCCTGCGCCGCCGTCAACTGCTCGGCCGTGATGGCGCCCTTCTCGAGCAGGATGCCCTCCACCGAGAGCTCACGGCGGTGGCGGCGGAGGGCGGTCTCGAGCCTGGGTCGAGAGACCCACCCGAGTTCGATGATCAGGGCGGCCAGGGGCTTCGAAGCCTCGAGGCGCGATTGGATTCGGAGGGCCTTGCTCAGCTGCTCCTCGGTGAGGAGGCCGTCTTCAACGAGGATCCGCCCGATGCGCTTGGGGTCGTCGAGCGACGATTCGGGCACGACGGCGGGCCGAGCCCGTGGCGGCGTGGAGTCGGCACTCCCGCGTGGCGGAGGCAGGGCGTCGTGGTCGCTCGTTCCGGCTGGCAGGGCGGTCGACATGGAGGTCCGTTGCCGTGTCGGGCACGCGGGTTGTGTGTGTCCCGTGTGCGCACAATTACGGTATTTGGATCGGTCGCGCGCGTTTAAACTTGAGCGCGCGTCGTCGTGGCAGCATAGGCGAACAAATGAAGAAGGTGCGGGGACGGGCGGCGAGGGACCGACCAAGAGTTACCCGTCGCCCGACAACTCCTACACGGCTGCCCGACAGGCTTCCGGCCGCATCCGACGCGCCACCCGTGGCAAATCCTGAGATGAATGTCGCGGAATCGTTCTGACGCCATATGTGGCACGTTTCTTGCTTAACGCGCCTGCGAATCCGCGTGCGTTCCAGTGTCGAGCGGAGCCCGAGTCTAGCGACCGATGCCCGCGTGGGTGGTTGCCCTAATGTCGTCGGCTCATGTCGCCGTCGCCGTGATGCGACAGCACAGAAGTCGCGCGCTCGACGTCCTCGCCGTCCCACGCGACCCGCTGCGGACACGATGAGCGCGCTGAGGAGACGTCTGATGCCGCTGCGCCGCTGGCTCCC
>JAFNAJ010000085.1 GCA_017860085.1 Acidobacteriota bacterium
GGCCGCGGCTCGCCGCCACGGCCCGGGGCCTCGTCGTGCGAGAGTCCTGGCAGACGCGCCGTCAGGCGTTCGAGGAACCCCGATCGCCGCTCGTCTTCCGTGGGCAACACGCGAGTCTCTTGCAGATGCAGACGCCGGTGTCAGGCCTTCGGAACGCCCGTCGGTGGCGCCGCCGGGGTCGGGGGCACTGCGGGCTTGGGCTCCGCCTTCGGCGTCTCGACCGAAACCTTGCCGCCCGTGACCGGCGCTCCGCCCTGGCGTTGCATGTCGATGCTGCCACGAAAGTGGGCGCCCTCGGCAATCGCAACCTTCGGCGATGAGATATCGCCGTCGACCGAGCCGCTGTCGCGGATGTCGACCTTCTCGGAAGCCGCGACGTTGCCCGTCACCTCGCCCTGGACGACCACCGACTTGGCGACGACCTGGGCCTTGATCTTCGCGTTTGGCCCGATGGTGAGCACGTTCTGCCGGAGCTCGATCTTGCCTTCGACCTGCCCCTCGATCGTCAGGTCCTCGCTGCCGCTCAACTCGCCCTTGATGATGACCGACTTGCCAATGTTCACTTGAGGCTTCTCCGCGTAAGGTTGGGGTCTGGGTACAGCCTCCGTCGCAGGCGCCGGCATGGGACCGGGCGTCGCGGGCGGGGCCGGGGGACGGACATTGTCGTCACGCTTCCACATTTCGACATCTCCACTGAAGGTGGTTCGACCGAAGGGGCTCGCAGGAGCACCTGCCGACACCGCAGCGACTTTGCCAGTATACGCGAGCCCTGAAAAAGCTGTCTAGCCCCTTTCTTTGCTGCAAGTTAGCGGCAGTGCTAGGATGGTACGTCCCGGGCAATGATGCGGATTTATCTCGACTACAACGCCAGCGCGCCGGTCGTCCCAGAGGCCGTCGCAGCCACGACCGCCGCCCTCTCGGATCGTTTCGGCAATCCATCGAGTGTGCATTACTTCGGCCAACAGGCCAGGGCCGTGCTTGACGACGCCCGTGACGAGGTGGCGGCGCTCATCGGTGCCGAGCCGGTCGAGGTCGTGTTCACGAGTGGGGGCACCGAGGCAGACAACCTCGCCATCCGGGGAGTGGCGGAGGCCGCGGCAAGCCGTGGTCGGCGGCACGTGGTTGCAACCGCGATCGAACACGAGGCGGTGCTTCACACCGTGCGGGAGCTCTCCCGCCGCGGCTGTGACGTGACCCTGCTGCCCGTCGATGCATCGGGCATCGTCGACCCGTCCGCGCTCGCGTCGGCCATCCGCCCTGACACGGCCCTGGTGACGGTGATGCACGCCAACAACGAGGTCGGGACGCTCCAGCCGGTCGCCGAGTTGGCGGCGCTGGCGCACGAGGCCGGCGCGGTGTTTCACACAGATGCGGTGCAGACCGTCGGTCGCATCGCGGTGGACGTTCGAGCGCTCGGCGCCGACCTCCTGTCGCTCTCGGGGCACAAGCTCGGCGCGCCGAAAGGCATCGGCGCGCTCTGGGTCAGGCGCGGCACGAAGCTGGCGCCACTGATGACCGGCGGCCGACAGGAGCGGAACCGGCGGCCCGGTACCGAGAACGTACCGGCGGCGGCCGGTCTCGGTGCCGCCGCCCGCGTCGCACGGAACACGCTGGCCGAGCAGGGACCTCGAGTGGCTGCGCTGCGGGACCGGCTCGACGCGGGGGTGCTGGCCGGTGTGCCCGGCGCCGCGATCAACGGGAACCCCGCGCGACGCATCCCTGGCACCAGCAACATCAGCTTCGAGGGTGTCGAAGCCGAGGCCTTGCTGATTGCCCTCGACCTCGAGGGCGTCGCCGTGTCGACGGGGTCGGCCTGCTCGAGCGGGACGCTCGAGCCCTCGCACGTCCTGCGGGCCATGGGACTGGGCGCTCATCGTGTGCAAAGTGCCCTGCGGTTCAGCCTCGGCGCGGGGACGACCGCCGAGGAGATCGACCGGGTGGTGACGCTGCTGCCCGACCTCGTGACGCGAATCCGCTCACGCAGTGGGCGCGCGGTGGGACCCAGCCGCCGCTGACGGACACACGCTGATGCGCATCGTCGTCGCCATGTCGGGAGGAGTCGACTCCAGCGTTGCTGCGGCCCTGCTCCTCGAGCAGGGGCACGACGTGGTGGGCGTGTCGATGCAGCTCTACGACCAAAGCGAGGGCGAGGTCACGTTCGGTGCGTGCTGCACGCTCGATGACCTGCACGACGCGCGGCGAGCCGCGCGGCTGCTCGGCATCCCCCACTACATCGTGAACTTCGAGGAACCCTTCGACCAGCAGGTGATCGACACATTCGTCCGGGAGTACCTCGAGGGACGCACGCCGATTCCGTGCACGCGCTGCAACAGCGACGTCAAGTTCGCCACGCTGCTGGACCGCACCGTCGGCCTTCACGGAGAGCGGCTCGCGACGGGTCATTATGCGCGGGTCGATCGCCACCCGGATACTGGCCGCTACCGGCTGCGCCGCGGAACGGACACCGCGCGCGACCAGGCGTACTTCCTCTTCTCGCTCACGCAGGCGCAGCTCGAGCGGGCGTGCTTCCCCGTGGGCCACCTGACGAAGGACGCTGTTCGGGCGCACGCGAGGCGTTTGGCGCTTCCGGTGGCCGACAAGCCCGACAGCCAGGAGATCTGTTTCGTGCCCGACGGTGACTACGCCGCGTTCATCGAGCGGCGTGCCCCCCAGGCGGTGCAGCCCGGACCGATCACCGACTGCGCCGGGCACGTGCTGGCTCACCATGCGGGCGTGCACCGGTTCACGGTGGGCCAGCGGAAGGGGCTCCGCATTTCGTCGACCCAGCCGCTGTACGTGCTGCGGATCGAGCCCGACACGCACACGGTGGTGGTTGGCGCGCGGTCCGAGCTCGACCGCGCGACGTTTGGCGTTCAGCAGGTGAACTGGATTGCCTGGGACGCGCCGCCCGCGTCGCTCCGCGCCGACGTGCAGGTGAGGCACAAGCATCGTGCGTCACCGGCGACGATCGTGCCCCTCGACGACTCACGCGCCGAGGTCACGTTCGACGCACCGCAGTCCGCCATCACGCCCGGCCAGGCGGCCGTGTTCTACGCTGACGACGTGGTGCTCGGCGGCGGCTGGATCGCGTAAAAGGGGACACTCATCTTTTTCGCGCATCGGGTTTCCGACGCAGGCCGAACCGTACTCGGCCGGTGGAATCCTGACACCGCGAAAAAGATGAGTGTCCCCTTTTTCGCGTCAGTGGCCGGGCAGGCCTTCGAGGTAGCGCTCGGCGTCGATGGCGGCCATGCAGCCCGAGCCGGCCGCCGTAATGGCCTGCCGGTACACGTGGTCCTGCACGTCGCCGCACGCGAAGACGCCCGCAACGTTGGTCCGGCTCCCGTCGTGCGTCACGAGGTAGCCGTTGGCGTCCATCTCCAGCTGCCCCGCGAAGAGCGCAGTGTTCGGCGTGTGCCCGATCGCGACGAAGAGCCCGTCGACGGCAATCTCGCGGAGCGCGCCCGTGCGCACGTCTCGCAGGACGACGCCCGTGACCTCGCCCTTTGCAGTGTCGCGGACCTCCTCGACCACGCTGTTCCACGCGAACTCGATCTTGGGATTCGCGTGCGCCTTGTCCTGCATGATCTTGGACCCGCGGAGTGCGTCGCGGCGGTGAACGAGCGTGACCTTCGAAGCGAACTTCGTGAGAAAGATCGCTTCCTCGAGGGCCGAATCGCCGCCACCGACGACCGCAATGGGTCGGTTACGGAAGAAGTAGCCGTCGCACGTGGCGCACGTCGACACGCCGTGCCCCATCAGCTTCTGCTCGGACGGCAGCCCGAGCAGCCGGGCCGAAGCCCCGGTCGCGATGACGAGCGCCCGCGCCCGCACCGCACCCTCGCTCATGACGATGTGGAACGGCCGCGTCGCGAGATCGACCGAGGCGACCTGCCCCGCGACGATCTCCGCGCCGAAACGCTGCGCCTGCGCGCGCATCTCGGCCATCAACTCGGGCCCCATGATCCCATCGCGAAATCCCGGGAAGTTCTCGACGGCCGTCGTCAGCATCAGCTGCCCGCCAGCGCTCAGCCCTTCGATCACGAGGGGCGCGAGGTTCGCTCGCGCCGCGTAGAGGGCCGCGGTCAGACCCGCGGGGCCCGATCCGATGATGACGACGTCGCGCACGGGTGCGTCGCTCATACGCGCCTCACGCGTGCCGCTCGAGCAGCGACTTCAAGTGAGCCTTGTCGGCCACACCGACCACCGACTCCACCACGCGACCACCCTTGAAGAGCAGCAAGGTCGGGATACCCCGAACGCTGTAGTGGACCGGCGTGCTGGGATTCTCGTCCACGTTGAGCTTGCCCACGACAATCTTGCCCTCGAGGTCGGCGGCCAGCGCGTCGACCGTGGGTGCGATGATCCGGCACGGCCCGCACCACTCGGCCCAGAAATCCACCAGCACGGGCTTGGAGGCCTTGAGCACGTCGGCGTCGAAGTTGTCGTCGGTAAACGTCTTCACCTTCTCGGATGCCATGATTCCCTCGTGTGAAAAATGCGCCTCGTCGATCTGATGCGGTCGAGGCCCGACTCGTTACACAACCCCTCATGCTATCCGAAAACGCCCGGGTTGCCCGATCGGCCTGGCAGCCGCGACAGGCGCATGGCCCGCTCATAGAGCTGCCGGTATTCCCCCGCTGCCGCCGCCCAGGAGAAATCGCGCGCCATGCCGCGCCGCTGCACCGCGCGCCAGCGGTCCGGGTGGCGGTAAAGCGCCAGGGCCTCGCGCAGAGCTGAGACGAACGCCGCCGGCTCGTAGCGCGTGAACTTGAACCCCGTCCCCTGCCCTCCCCTTGCGTCCACCGCCACCACGGTGTCGTCGAGGCCGCCCGTGGCATGCACGACCGGCACCGTTCCGTAGCGCATGCTGTACATCTGACTGAGACCGCACGGCTCGAAGCGCGACGGCATCATGAAGATGTCCGCCCCCGCGTAGACCAGGTGGGAGAGCGTCTCGTCGAACCCCACCCGCACGGCCACTCGTCCGGGCAGCGCTGCCGCCACGGCGCGCCACATCTGCTCGTACAGCGGGTCGCCGTCCCCAACGACGATGACACTGGCGTCCAGCGCGAACAGGTCGGGCGCGCTCGCGCGAATCAGCCCGTGCCCTTTCTGCTCGACCATCCGCGAGATCATCGCCACCAGCGGTCGCGCGAGCGTCGTCTCGTTCACCGGCACGCCAAACGTCGAGAGGAGCGCCCGCTTGGCAACGGTCTTGCCCCCGAGCGTCCGTGCATCGTAGGGGGCCGGGATGAGGGGGTCAGCCGCCGGATTCCAGATCTCGACGTCAATCCCGTTGAGGATGCCGACGAACCGATCACCGCGTGCCGCCAGCACGCCGTCCAGGCCGAATCCTCGCCCTGGCCTCACCACGTCCTTCGCGTAGCCGGGGCTCACCGTGTTGACGACGTCGCTCAGCGTGAGGGCCGCCTTGAGAAAGCTGATGCGGTGCCAGTATTCGAGGCCGTCGACGGTGTACAGCTCGGGCGGAATCTCGAGCGCGCCGATCCACTCCGGCCCGAACAGGCCCTGATAGGCGAGGTTGTGCACCGTGTGCACGAGAGCGGGGCGACGGCTGCCGGCGGCCCGGCTGGCCTCGCGCGCGTAGACGGGCAACAATCCCGCCTGCCAGTCGTGCCCGTGGAACACATCGACCTCGGCCCGCTCGTGGGCGGCCAGCGCAAGGGCGGCGCGGACGAGGAGGGCAAAGCGTCGAGCGTTGTCGGGATAGTCGCCGCGGCGATCACCGTAAAGCCCCTCGCGGTCGTACAGGGCGGGCTCGTCGACCAGGACGAGGCGAACGCCCGACGCGCGGCGCAGGTGGAAGAAGCGAATGATGCTCCGCGCGTGCCCGAGGCTCACCGGGAAGCCCGCCAGCGGAGCGCCGTCGCACGACACGCCGCGATATCGCGGGAGCACGACCGTGACCTCGAGCCCACAGCGGGCCAGCGCATCGGGCAGCGCCGCCATCACGTCGCCGAGGCCGCCACTCTTGGCAAACGGCAGGGCCTCGGAGGCGACCATCCACACGCAGCGAGACCGCTGGGACGTCGAGCGACGGCGTGGCGCGCGCGCGGGACTCATCACCTCGGCAGGCGCGCCGTCGGTCCGCACCTCGCTCGCGCCCAGGCCGTCCATCCTGAACCACCGACACGCGGCGGGTCAACCGGCGCCGGGCGCGTGCGCGCCCCGCGCCTGAAAGAGGCTCACCGCCAGTGCGCTCAGGGTTTAGAATCTCGACGTGGCCTCCCGCCTTCCCCATCGTCCCCGGGGTGCACCCGAACCGCGCGAGGTCGCGGAACTGCGCCGGCTGCGCCAACAGCAACCCGAACTGGCTCCCGCCATCGATCTTCAGGTGGCCCTGCTCGACCTGCAGCGCCGGGTCGAGGCTCGGGTGCCGCTGCCGGCGTGCGCGCTCAACGTCGACCGTGGTCCGGTCGTCCCCCAGCCCGGCCGTGCGCTCCTTCGCTTCGAAGACCTCCCGATCGAGTGGAGCGATGCACGCTACCTGCTTCGCGCCACGGCCGACCTGCTGGTCCGAGCCCAGGCCCTCGAAGACGACGACCATCGACGCCTGCTCGCGCTCAGTCGCGAAGGCCATCGCCTGGAGCCCCTGGTGGAACAGTGGTACAACGCGACGACCACCTGGGACCCACAGGGGTTCACACCGCCTCGCATCCCGCCCGAACTGGAGGGATTCGACCAGCTGTTCGCGGTGGCACTGCGGCCCTACCTGTTCCGATGCGCGCACGCGCTGGCGCCGCAACTCGACCTCTCGGGCTGGAGGGACAGCCGCTGCCCGATGTGCGGCGGCGAACCGGAGCTGGCGGTCATCGCGATGTCGGGCGAGCGGGCGCTGGTGTGCAGCCGGTGCGGCCTGCGATGGCCCACGCTCGAGGATGTGTGCCCCTTCTGTCGCAACGACGACCGGTCGCAGATCAAGTCGTTTGCCAGTCCCGACGGCCGTTATCGCCTCGACGCGTGCGATGTCTGCCGTCGCTACGTGAAGGCCTACGACGAGCGATCGGCGCCCCGTCCCGCCATGCCGGCGGTCGACACGATCGCGACCCTGCCGCTCGACGCCAGCGCGATGCAGCGGGGCTACCGCGGTTAGGGACTCGCAGCTCGGGGGCCGGCACTCGGCCTTCGGACCGGGGAACTTGGGGCTGGGGGCTCGCGACCGGGGGCTCGGGCTCTACTCCGGCTGGAGCGAGGGCGGCTGCCCGCCACCGAGCATCGCGGCGCGACTGGTGATCCAGTTGAACAGGTGGCGCGTTTCCATGAAGCGCCCGGCGTTCGACTTCGCGCCGAGCACGACCACCGCCACCGTATCGTCAACCTGGGGCATCTTCAGGAGCGTGGCCAGGCAGTAGCCCGAGCTCCTGATGAACCCGGTCTTCCCACCCAGCACGCTCACGGCGGGGTCGGCGACGAGCTTGTTGGTGTTGCGCACCGTGATCGTGCGGCGGCTCGTGGTGACCGTCTGCTCGGCACGTCGCATGGCTGCGCCGATCCGCTCGTCGGTCGCGGCATAACTGATCAGCCGCGCCATGTCGAGGGCCGACGACACGTTGGTCGAGTAGAGGCCCGACGGGTCGGCATAGTGCGTGTGCTCGAGGCCAAGCTCCGCGGCCTTCGCGTTCATCGCGTCCACGAACCCCTCAGGCCCGTGCGACGACACCCTCGCCAGCGTCCTGGCCGCGCCATTGTCCGAGGCGACGAGCATCAGGTTGAGCAGCTCACCCACGCGCACGCGCTCGTTGGAGCGGATGTACGTGACCCGTGCCGCGCGAACGTCCTGGCGGCTCACCACCACCTCGCGCGACAGGTCGTCGGCGTCCTCGAGAAACACGATGGCCGTCATCACCTTCGTGATGCTGGCAATCGCCCGCGTGTCGTCTGCATTCTCCTGGTAGAGCACTTCCCCAGTCGTGGGGTTGTAGATGACGGCCGCCTCGGCGCGAATATCGGGCACCAATGTGCCCTGCGCGTCGAGCTTGAAGCGCGGGGTCTGCAAATCGCGCATGTCCCGGGCGTACCGGGCCGCGCGCGCCCGCGCCAGGCGGGCCCTCCGCGAGGTGACCCGCTTCCGCGAGTACGTGGTCGTCTTCTTGGCGGATGTCTGCTTCTTTTCTGCTGAGACCTTCGCGCCGGTTGTGGTCTTCTTCGCCGTGGCCTTCTTGGCGGGCGCGGCGCCGACGGGAACCGACACCACGGCCGCCAGGACCGCGGCAACCGCCCCAAACCATCGGCGTGACCGGTGCGTCATCTCGTCTCGCTCAAGTTGCCGGGCAACACCCAGCATGATCGTGGCATCGGCATTGTAACCAAGGTTCTTTATAATGCAAGCATTTAGGCCAGTTTCGTGGTCGCCGCCGGGCCGCCGGCGCGCCGCGGCCCCCCCGCCTGGCCCCAAAGGACCGCCATGGATGAGCTGAGCACGGCTGAATTCGAGGCCCTCCGGGCCACGATCCGAGAGCGCGGCACCCTTCGCCCCGTGCTTGCCGTGGCGACCCTGGGCGGCTGGGCTGCCTTGTCGCTGTGGCTCGGCACAGGGGCCGGCCTCCCGGCGGCAACGCTGGTCCCGCTGGTGGTGCTCTACGGTGGGTTCGAGGCGGTGGCGGCGCTCCACCTGGGCGTGGAACGCGTCGGCCGCTACCTGCAGGTGGCCTACGAGCGCTCCGCGCACCGGGGACCTCGGGCCCTGTGGGAAACGACGGCGATGGCCTTTGGCCGGGTGCG
>JAFNAJ010000471.1 GCA_017860085.1 Acidobacteriota bacterium
AGTTTTTTCAAGACCTGGCACCGGCGCGAGACGTAACAGGGATGCCAGAGGTGAGGAAAGTGAGGATTCAAGACCTGACCCCGGGCTTGGCGCTGCTGGTGCTGGCGCCTGTCGTTCACACACAACCGCAGGCCGCCCAGCCCGCGTACCTGACGCCGCCGCCTGCGATCACCAGCATCCTCGAGGCGCCACCGACGCCGATGGTCGTCGCGAGCCCTCGCGGCGACATCGTTGTCGTGCTCCAGCGGCGCAGCATGCCCCCCATCAGCGAGCTATCCAGGCCGATGCTGCGCCTGGCGGGGCTGCGCGTCGACCCGGCGTCGAGCAGTCCTCATCGCCGTCCGGATATCGTGGGCATAACCCTGAAAGGCGTGACGGGCGGGAGCGACCTCAAGATCGACCTGCCAGCCGGGTCCACGGCCCAGCCCATCGGCTTCTCAGCCGATGGACGCCGGTTCGCGTTCGCCGCGCACCAGGACACCGGGGTGTCGCTCTGGATCGTCGACGTTGCCGGGAGGACATCGCGCCAAGCGCCAGCACTGGCCCTGAATGCGGTGTTTGCGCCGGCCCCGTGCGATTGGCTCGATGACAGCTCCGCTCTGCTGTGCCACGCGGTGCCCGCCGGCCGCGGCGAGCCGCCCGCGCCCCCACGCGTACCGGCTGGCCCGAACATTCAGGAGAACTCGGGGAAAGCCTCGCCTGTGCCGACATACCAGGATCTGCTCGACACGGCCTACGACGAGACCCTGTTCGAGCACTTTGGCACCAGCCACCTCACGATGGTCGACGCAGCCACCATGAAGACCTCGACGATCGCCCAGCCCGGGCTCTACTCGCGCGCGACGATGTCGACCGATGGGCGCTTCGTCCTCGTCGAGCGCCTGAAGCGACCGTTCTCGCGGCTGGTGCCCTACGACGACTTCGCGAAGGACGTGGAGGTATGGGGTCGCGGCGGCACGAGGATCCGCGCGATCGCCGACCTCCCGCTGGCTGATGCCGTGCCGATCAACGGCGTGCCCACCGGGCCTCGGGCCTACCGTTGGACGCCCACCGCACCGGCAATGCTCGTCTGGACCGAGGCCCTCGACGGTGGCAACCCGAAGACGGTGGTCCCGTACCGCGACCGCCTCGTGACGCTGGCTGCACCGTTCAGCGGCGAGCCCACGGAACTCGTCCGCACCGAGTACCGGTATCGATCCGTGGCGTGGACGGAGAAGGGCGTGGCCCTCGTGTCGGAGTACGACCGAGCGAAGCGTTGGACGCGCACGTGGGCGGTCGACGCGCCTGGCGCGCAGCCGCGCAAGCTGGTCGACCGCAACGCGCAGGACGCCTACAACGATCCCGGGCAGCCCGTCATGCGACCTGCGGTCGGCACCGTCATACAGAACGGCGACAGCATCTACCTCACGGGCAACGGATCGTCGCCCGAGGGTGACCGCCCGTTCCTCGACCGGCTCAATCTGAAGACGCTTGCAACCGAGCGGCTCTTTCGAAGCGAAGGGGTCGCCTACGAGAGCGTCGTCGCGGTGCTCGATCCAGGGGCCGGTCGGCTCTTGACGAGGCGCGAGAGCCGGACCGAGCCGCCCAACTACTTCGTGCTCGACCGGGCCTCGAGTTCACGCCGTCCGCTGACCGACTATCGCGATCCCGCCCCGCAGCTGACGGGCGTGTCGAAGCAGCTCGTCACCTACGCGCGCAGGGATGGCGTGCAACTCTCCGCGACGTTGTACCTGCCGCCCGGCTACAAGCAGGGCGAGCGGCTCCCCGTGCTCATGTGGGCCTACCCTCGCGAGTTCACCGACCCGAGCGTGGCAAGCCAGGTGACCGGTTCGCCGAATCGCTTCACCACCATCGCTGGCGCGTCGCACCTGACACTGCTCACGCAGGGCTACGCGGTCCTCGACAACCCGACGATGCCCATCGTTGGCCCGGGCGAGACCGCCAACGACACCTACGTGGACCAGCTCGTGGCGAGCGCGCAGGCGGCAGTGGACAAGGTGGTGGAGATGGGTGTGGGCGACCGTGACCGCGTCGGCATCGGGGGCCACAGCTACGGCGCGTTCATGACCGCCAACCTGCTGGCGCACTCCGACCTGTTCCGCGCCGGCATTGCACGGAGCGGCGCTTACAACCGCACGCTCACGCCGTTCGGCTTCCAGAACGAGCAGCGGACGTTCTGGGAGGTCCCGCAGATCTACGCGCGCCTGTCTCCGTTCTCGTACGCCGACAAGGTGAACGAGCCCCTCCTGTTGATCCACGGCGAGGCCGACAACAACACCGGGACGTTCCCGATCCAGTCGGAGCGCTTCTACATGGCACTAAAGGGCCACGGCGCCACGGTGCGCTACGTGACGCTGCCGTACGAGGCGCACGGCTACGCCGCGCGCGAGTCGGTGCTGCACACCGTCACCGAAATGCTCAACTGGATGGACACGTGGGTGAAGAACGCCAGCCCGCGACAGTAGACGCTGTCAGGACGGTGACGTCACGCCATGATCGGCGCGGTTGCGGTCAGGGCGTCGATCTGCACGCGGGGACAATTCCGGCGTCAATGGCCACGGGCGTGAGAAACGACTGCGCCTCGCGTTCGGCCTGGTCGGTGCCTGTCCCCGACGTGCGGAACACCAGCCGGATGGCCCGCCCCGGGCAAGCGGGGTCGGCACAGAGCACGCTGAGTTCGACGTGGCGCGAGACGCCGCCTTTCCTCTGCAAGTCGTCG
>JAFNAJ010000086.1 GCA_017860085.1 Acidobacteriota bacterium
AGTCGTGCCCTTCAAGATGCTCCGAACCTCGCCCTCTGCCCGGATGTCACCACCGAACTTCGCGTCGATGCGCTGCGCCTCGACCGTGACGGCTTCCTCGTCGATCCGCGCCAGTCCGGCGGCCCCTGCGGCCGGCGCCACCAGCAGCAGGCGCCCGTCCGCCGGGTCGTAGGTCGCCTCGGGCGCCGACGCCTGCCGACCCTGTTCCTTGAAGGTGGCGCCGCCCGTGAACGTCGCCTTGTCGAACGATGCGAAGCCGCCGGAGACCGCGGCCACGAGCCCCCGTGCGCGGGCCGTGCGATCGACCGCTGGCGCGGCTTTCGTGGCGGCGCGGGTCTCGCGGAACTCCACGCCCCCGCCGAAGCGCGCTGCCGTGAGCCCTCGCTCCGGGGCGCCTGACGCGTCGAGGGTCGCCGATCGTATCCGCCGGCCTGGATTCGCCCCAGCCTGCGGCAGCTCCAGGTCGACGGCCTGACGCGCCGTGAGTCCGACGAGCGTGGTGCCGTCAGGCGCAAGCTCCAGGTCGATCGACTCGGCCGACAAGCGCCGGCGATCGGCCGCGTTGGATCCTCGCAGACGAACCGATGCCGCGCCGACGAGCGTCGCCCGCTGGAGCACTTGTCCGTCGGGTCCGTAGATGAGGTCCATGTCCCGGGCCGCCATGTCCTCGATGCCACCGGAGCCCGCACCCGAGAACCGGGACTTGCCCCGCAGCTCCACGCGCTGCAGAAGGTCTTGTGGCGACAGGAACGCCACGGCAGCATCGCCTTCGAGCACCTGGTTGTCGCGCGTCATCGTGACGCCGCGGTCGAATCGAAGGTAATGCTCACGGCGCGCAAATCCCGCGGCACCGGCTTCGATGTGGGTAGTCCCCACTCCCTGGGCATCGGGCTTGACGTCGATCCGCACGCGGTCGAGCAGCCACACGACATCACGCCCGTTGTCGTAGGTGGCGCCGAGCGAGCGACCGCTGGTCCGCCCCCGGGCAAACGCCACCTCGCCCGGGAGCCGAACCACGCCCTCGGCCTGGTCGTACAAGGCCTTCGACGTCTTCAGCTCGAGACCGTCGCTCGCCGTCACCACCACGTCGCCTTCGAGGGTGACAGATCGCTGATCGCTGGCCAGCGCCGCCGTGGCGGCCGTGATGTTGAAATCTCGCCCGCCTCGCTGCGGCACGGAGACCGCGATGTCCCCGAACTTGGTTGTGCCGTCGGCGTAGCTCAGCGCGCGCTTGAAGACGACGCGGAACTCGCGTCTGGTTCCCTTCGCCAGGACGAACTCGCCCGTCGTCGTCTCGCTCACGGCTGCCGGGTCGAACCGCTCGGTGGCCGGGGCGCCGCCGCCGTCGACCGGCCGCTCGCGGATCGCGAGGTACACGGCGACAGCGAACAACACCGCGAAGATGCCGAGCGCCAGGCGAAGATGCCGAATCCAGCGGGCCATGTCTCAGCGTCGCGACGCGCGACGCGGTCCTCGTTCAATCCTAGCGCAGCCGTGCGTTGGTGCTGCTGCCCCCGCGCGACCCGGCGCCCGGGCCGCCCCGCTACGAGGCAGGACGCACGTCGGCCACGTTCAACTCGATGGTCGTCTGTCCTTGGAACGTGTTGCGTTCGAGCGAGAACGCGAGGTCGGCGCCAAGGCGACTCGCCTCGAAGGCCGCCAGCCGATCGGCCGCGCGCCAGGCCACCGCCCTGAACAGCCGTCCACCCTGCCGGACCGTCATCGTGAGGTGCCGGTCCTTCAGCCTGGTCGGGCCCGTCACGATCTCGACCCCGTGCGCCGAGAACACCGGCCGTCCGTTGCCCATCCCGAACGGGGCGAGGCGCGAGACGCCCTCCACGACCTCAGGCGTGATGTCTCCGAGGGCCAGCCTCGCATCGACCCGCAACCGCGGTCGCAGGTCGTCGGGCGACAGCCGTTCGTCCGCGTGATCGGTCAGGCGCTTGCGGAGGTCGCCGATCCGCGACGCCGGCAGCGAGAACCCAGCGGCTTGCTTGTGCCCGCCGAAGCGATCGAACAGGTCGGCGCACCGTTCCAGGGCGGCCAGCATGTCGAACGAGGGGAGGCTCCGGCACGAGCCGTGCCCCGTGTCGCCGTCGATTGAGATGACGATGGACGGTTTCACGAAGGTCTCGACGAGCTTCGACGCGACGATCCCGATGACGCCGCGGTGCCAACCGTCGCCAGCCACCACGAGGAGGTTGTGGGCACCGATGTCGGGGTCCGCCTCGATGCGGCGCCTTGCCTCAGCCACGATGGTTGCTTCCTCCTCCTGACGTTTCGCGTTCTCGACGTTCAGGCGCTCCGCCAGCTCACGGGCCAGCGGCCACTCGTGCTCAGCCGAAGCCAGCAGGAGGCGTGTCGCCAGGTCCGGAGTGCTCATGCGCCCCGCGGCATTGACCCTCGGAGCCAGCACGAATGCCACGTGGTAGCTGTCGATCGCGCGTCCACCCAGGCCCGCCGCGTCGAGCAGGGCCTGGAGGCCCACCGCGTGAGGGCCGGCCGACAGCTGTTCGAGGCCGATTTTCGCGATGACGCGGTTCTCGCCGACGAGCGGCACGACGTCGGCCACGGTGCCGAGGGCGGCGATCTTCAAAAAGGACGGCAGCCACCGCTCGCGACCCGCCCTCGTGCAGAGCGCCTGCGTCAGCTTCAGGGCGACGCCCGAGCCCGCGAGGTCCTTGTCCGGGTACGAGCAGTCGCGGCGCTTCGGATTGATCACGGCCAGCGCGTCCGGCAGCTCGCTGTCCGGCTCGTGGTGATCGGTGACGATGAGGTCGACGCCAAGGTCACGGGCGCGCCGTGCCGCTTCGATCGACTTGATGCCGCAGTCGACCGACACCACCACCCGCGCGCCTTCGGCCTGCAGGTGATCCACTGCCTGGGGTTGCAGGCCATATCCGTCGCGCAACCGCTCGGGAATGAAGTGCACGACGTCGCCGCCGAGCCGCTCGAGCACGCGCCGAAGCATCACCGTCGACGTGACACCGTCGACGTCGTAGTCGCCGTGAATGGCGATCCGCTCGCCACGCTCGATGGCCGCGAGCAACCGGTCCACTGCCTTGCCCAGATCAACGAGCCGCAATGGGTCGTGCAGATGCGCGAGATCCGGCGAGAGGAAGCGCGCGGCCGCGTCAGGATCGCCGAGCCCGCGAAGGTACAGGAGGCGTGCCACGACCGGCGCGACGCCAAGCTCGCGTGACAGCGTCTCGACGACCCTCTCGTCGTGGACCGGATGCTCCCAGAGGCGTTCGCGCATGGCTCGAGGGGCCGCCTACGTGGTCTCCTCGACGAACTCGGCGCCGAGACGGCCCATTCGCCGGAACTTCTGATACCGCCGGTCGAGACGCTCGCTCGGGGGGATGGCCGTGACCTCGGCCAGCGCGCGCGAGAGGGCCACGTCGAGGGCCTTGGCTGCGGCCTCCGGAGCGTTCTGCGCGCCGCCGTTGGGCTCCGGCACGATCTCGTCGATGATGTCGCGGGCGAGGAGGTCCTCCGCCGTGATCTTCAGCGCGTCGGCCGCCTCGGCCTTCCGCGAGGCATCACGCCACAGAATGGCGGCGCACCCCTCGGGTGGAATGACGCTGTAGATCGCGAACTCCTGCATCAGGATCCGGTCGCCGATGGCAATGCCCAAGGCACCGCCGCTACCACCCTCCCCCGTCACGAGCACGACGATCGGTGTGTCGAGCGCAGCCATTTCCCTGAGGTTGTAGGCGATGGCCTCGGCCACGCCCCGCTCCTCGGACTCGATGCCGGGATACGCGGCGGGCGTGTCGACGAACACCAGCACCGGGCGGCCGAACTTCTCGGCGAGCTTCATGGCCCTGATGGCCTTGCGATAGCCCTCGGGGCGCGAGTAGCCGAAGTTCCGAAGGATCTTCTGCTTGGTGTCGCGCCCCTTCTGATGCCCGACGACCAGCACGTCGCGACCGTGGTACTGCGCAAACCCCGCGACGATCGAGTGATCGTCGGCAAACCGGCGGTCGCCGTGAATCTCGGTGAACCCGTCGAACAGGCGCTCGATGTAGTCCAGGGTATAGGGCCGGGCGGGGTGCCGCGCCACCTGGACGCGCTGCCACGGGGTGAGCCGTGCGTACAATTCCGCGCGGATCTGCTCGGCACGGCTGCGCAAGGCCGCGATGGCGGCATCGCGCTGGTCGGTGCGCGGCATCATGCTCAGCGCTTCGATCTCCTTCAGGAGGACGCCAACGGGTTCTTCGAACTCTAGGAGATCAACAGCCACGGGGTTCCTCCCGACTCAGCGCAGGGTAATCGAGCCGACGCCGCAGATCTGCTCGACGTCGGCCACCAGCCGTTCCGAGGGTCGCACCTTCATCTGCTTGACGTCCGCCCGAAAGCGCATGGGGCGGCCTGCCGTTCGCAGCTCCACGTCCAAGCGCACCGGGCGGTCGCCGCGGTGGCGTTGGAGCACGTCCGCCAGCTGCTCGAACGTCGGGCGACCGTGCGGAGGCACCGCGACCCGGATGGCCACCTGGTGCGACAACTGCTCGCTCAGCCGGGCGATGGTGAGAATCTCGGAGGCCACGAACCTCGACGTCTCGTCGTCTCTCTCGAACTTGCCCCGCACGACGAGCATCGCATCGTCTTCGACCAGCGCGCCGTACTGACGAAATGCCTCGGGGTACACCACGACCTCCACCGCACCGGCATCGTCTTCCAGCTTGAACGTCGCCATGCGATCGCCCTTGCGCGTCTTCAGCGGCCGCAGCGCCGCGACCACCCCGCCCATGCTCACGTCCGGTTCCGACTGCACGAGCTCGGCGCTCGTCCGTGCGCCCATGGCCCTGAGGTCGGCGGCATGTCGGCCGATCGGGTGTCCACTCATGTAGAACCCCAGCGCCTCCTTCTCGAACGCCAGGCACTGGGCTTCCGGCAGCGGAGGCGCGTCGTTCAGGTGGGTGACCTGGTCGGCATCGTCCGCGCCGGCCGCCGCGGCAAACAGGTGCGACTGTCCCTTGTCTCTGTCGCGCTGGACGCGGTTGCCGTGCTCGATCGCGCGGTCGACCGATGCCAGGAGCCGCGCGCGTCTCCCGGCGAAGGCGAGCGACGCCCAATCGGCCTCGCCGTTGCCCACCGAGTCGAATGCGCCGGCCTTGACCAGGCTCTCGAGGACGCGCTTGTTGACGAGGCGGAGGTCGACGTCCTCGACGAGGTCGAAGAGCGAGGTAATCTCGCCTTTCGCCGAGCGAACCGCGAGAATCGACGCGATCGCGCCCTCGCCGACGTTCTTCACGGCGCCCAGCCCGAACCGGACGCCCTCGCTGCACACGGTGAACGCAAGCTCGCTCCGGTTCACGTCGGGAGCGAGCACCGGCACACCGAGTTCCCGACACTCCCGCAGGTACATGCTGAGCTTGTCGGTGTTCTGCGACTCGATCGTCAGCAGCGCGGCCATGAAGTGCCACGGGTAGTTCGCCTTCAGCCACCCGGTGCGATAGGCCAGCAGCGCGTACGTCGTGGAGTGCGACTTGTTGAAGCCGTAGCCGGCGAAGTACTCCATCAGGTCGAAGATCTTCTCCGCCTTCCGCTGGGCGATTCCCTTCGCTACGGCTCCACTGACGAAGGTCTGGCGCTGCGCCTTCATCACCTCCGGGTTCTTCTTTCCCATCGCCTTTCGCAAGAGGTCGGCCTCACCCATCGTGAAGCCGCCCAGGTCGCGGGCGATGCGCATCACCTGCTCCTGGTAGGCAATGACACCGTAGGTGTCCTTGAGAATCGGCTCGAGCTGCTTGACCTCGTACTTGATCTCCTGCCGACCGTGCTTGCGGTTGATGAAGTCGTCGACGACCCCGCCCTTGAGCGGGCCAGGCCGATAGAGCGCGTTCAACGCGATGAGGTCGTCGAGCCGCTGCGGCTTCGCCTTGCGCAGCGTGTCGCGCATCCCCGAGCTCTCGAACTGGAAGACGCCCAGCGTGTGCCCTTCCGAGAACAACTGGTAGGTCTTCGCGTCGTCGAGCGGCAAGGCTGCGACATCGAGGTCCCGGCCTGTCGTGCGCCTGATCTCCCCGACGGCATCCTCGATCAGCGTCAGGGTGCTGAGGCCGAGGAAGTCCATCTTCAACAGGCCGACCCGCTCGACCTCCTTCATCGCCCACTGCGTCGTGATCTCGTCGCGCTGTCCCTTGTAGAGCGGGGCGAACTCGATGATGGGCCGGGGGGCAATCACGACTCCAGCGGCATGTACCGACGCGTGCCGCGTCATGCCCTCGAGTCGGCGGCCAACCGCGAGCAACTCCCGCACGCGCGCGTCCTTGCCCTCGAGATCCTTGAGCGCCGGGCTCTCCTCGAGGGCCTTGTCGAGGGTCATGTCCAGGGCCGCCGGCACCAGCTTGGCCACCTTGTCGACGTCGGCAAACGGGAGGTCGAGCGCACGACCGACGTCGCGGATGACCGCCCGCGCCTTCATCGTCCCGAAGGTGATGATCTGCGCGACATTCTCCCGGCCGTACTTCCGCGTGACGTAGTCGATGACCTCGCCGCGGCGCCGCTCGCAGAAGTCGATGTCGATGTCGGGCAGCGAGATGCGCTCGGGGTTGAGGAAGCGCTCGAAGATCAGGTCGAACTCGATTGGGTCGACATCGGTGATCCGCAGGCAATAGGCCACCAGGCTGCCCGCCGCCGACCCGCGGCCGGGTCCGACCGGAATGCCCTGCTCGCGCGCGTGCCGGATGAAGTCCCAGACGATCAGGAAATAGCCCGGGTACTTCATCCGCTTGATCATCTCGATCTCGTACGACAGCTGCTGCTCGTAGCGATCGAGGCCGTACTTCAGGCGCCCTGCGGCCTGCAGTTCGCGCAGCCTCGGGAGCCTCGACGCAAAGCCGTCCCGCACCACGTGCTCGAAATAGCCGTCAAGCGTGTAGCCCTCGGGTACCGCGAAGTTCGGCAGGTGGTGCTCGAGCTGATCGAGATCCACCCTGCAGCGATCGGCGATGCGCGCCGTATTGGCCAGCGCCTCCGGGAATTCGCCGAAGACGGCGGCCATCTCCTCGGGTGTCTTCAGGTAGAACTGGTCGCCGTGATACCGCAGCCGCTGCGCGTCCGTGACCGTCTTGCCCGTGCCGATGCACAACAGCACGTCGTGCGACTTGAAGTCGTCGCGCCGCAGGTAATGGACGTCATTCGTGCAGACGATGGGCAGGTCGAGCTCGCGCGCGAGAGCCGGGATTCCGGCGTTCACCGTGCGCTGGTCGTCGATGCCCTGATACTGCATTTCCAGGAAGAAGTTGCCCGCGCCCAGGATGTCGCGGTAGGCGCCCGCCGCGTCTCTGGCCCGGGCATACCGGTCGGTGCGCAGACCCGTGGCAACCTCGCCCTTCAAGCAGCTGCTCAGGCCGATGAGGCCGCGCGCGTGCTGCGCGAGCAGGTCCTTGTCGATCCGCGGCTTGTAGTAGAAGCCCTCGGTGTACCCGGCGGACACGAGCCGGATCAGGTTGTGAAACCCTTCGTTCGTCTCGGCGAGGAGCACCAGGTGGTTGGCGGTTTCGCCCGGGGTCCCCGAGCGGCTGCGCCGATCGCCGGGCGCCACGTAGACTTCGCAGCCGAGAATGGGCTTGACGCCCTTCTTCCTGGCCGCGTCGTAGAAGCTGATCGCCGAGAACATGTTGCCGTGCTCGGTGACCGCGAGTGCCGGCATCCCGAGCCGGCTGGCCTGATCGACCAGCTCGTCGATCCGGCACGCGCCGTCAAGAAGCGAGAACTCCGTGTGCAGGTGAAGGTGAACGAACTCCGGCATGATCTACGGCCTTACTCCCACTCGATCGTCGAGGGCGGTTTCGAGCTGATGTCGAACACGACGCGATTGATGCCCTTCACCTCGTTCACGAGCCGTGACGAAATCGTGGCCAGCAAATCGTGCGGCAGGCGGGCCCAGTCCGCCGTCATGCCGTCGCGGCTCTCGACCGCCCGCACCGCCACGGTGAACTCGTACGTCCGCTCGTCGCCCATGACCCCGACGCTGCGAACCGGCAGCAGCACCGCGAACGACTGCCAGAGTCGCCGATACCAGCCGTGGCGCCGCACCTCTTCCTGCACGATCACGTCCGCCTTGCGCAAGAGCGCCAGCCGTTCGGCAGTGACCTCGCCGAGGATGCGCACCGCGAGCCCTGGACCGGGGAATGGCTGGCGCCAGATCAACTCCTCGTCGACCCCGAGCGCAAGCCCGAGCACGCGGACCTCGTCCTTGAAGAGCTGGCGCACGGGCTCCACCAGCCGGAAGCGCATGGCTTCGGGCAGCCCGCCGACGTTGTGGTGGCTCTTGATGGCCGCCGACGGCCCCACGACCGACACGCTCTCGATCACGTCCGGATAGAGCGTACCCTGCGCGAGGAAGTCGAACCCGCCGAGTGCCTGGGCCCGCGCCTCGAACACCTCGATGAACGTCGCGCCGATGATCTTCCGCTTCTGTTCCGGATCGGCGACGCCACGCAGTCGGCTCAGGAAGAGCTCGCTGGCGTCGACGGTCTCCACGGGCAGGTGGAGCTTCTCCACGAAGCGCCTGTGCACCTGCCCGGCCTCGTCCTGCCGCAAGAGGCCGTTGTCGACGAAGATGCACGTGAGTCGCTCGCCGACAGCCCGATGCACGAGCAGGGCGACAACGGTGGAGTCGACGCCGCCGCTCAGGCCGCAGACCACGCGGCCCTCGCCGACCTGACGCCGGATCGCCACGGTGGCTTCCTCGACAAACGACGCCATGGTCCAGTCGCCG
>JAFNAJ010000472.1 GCA_017860085.1 Acidobacteriota bacterium
CTCGCGACGATCGTCACGCGCGGCCAGGACGGCACGGCCGTCGCCTATCCGGTGGTGGAGACGGTGCAGCGCGACCACGTCTGTCATCTGGTCAAGGCGCCGGCTGCCGTGTCGGCGGAGGTCGCAGCGCGGGCCGCGGCGACGGCACGCGCCGCCGTGGCCGCGGTCGGCATCGTCGGCAGCTGCGGCGTGGAGATGTTCCTCGCGCGCGACGGCGCGATCGTGGTGAACGAGCTCGCGCCGCGCGTGCACAATTCCGGCCACTACACCATCGAAGGCTGCATCTGCTCGCAGTTCGAGAACCACGTCCGCGCCGTGCTCGGCTGGCCGCTCGGCGACCCGCGCATGGTCGCGCCGGCGGCGGCGATGGTGAACCTGCTCGGCGCGGGCCGGGGTTCCGGGCAGCCGGCGGGGCTCGAGGCCGCGCTCGCCGTGCCCGGTGCCCACGTGCACCTCTACGGCAAGGCGATCTCGGGCTCGGGTCGGAAGATGGGACACGTCACGGCGCTGGGCGCAACGCGCGAGGAGGCGCTCGCCACCGCGCAGCGCGCGGCCGACCTGCTCAGATTCGGAGCGGCCGAGACCTGAGCGGGGGACGCCGCTCCGACCGATCGAGACCTTCATCCCGAGGCCAGCCATGCCCCGCACAACTGTCTCCGCGCCGCTCGTCGGCATCATCATGGGCAGCGATTCCGATTGGCCCACCCTCGAGCCCGCCGCCGTCGCGTGCGCCGAGTTCGGGGTGCCCTTCGAGGTGCGCGTGGTGTCCGCGCACCGCACGCCGGACGACATGGCCCGCTACGCGCGCGCCGCGCACCGCCGCGGGCTGCGCGTCATCGTCGCCGGTGCGGGCGGGGCCGCCCACCTGCCGGGGATGGTGGCCAGCCACACGCCCTTGCCGGTGATCGGCGTGCCGGTGGAGAGCAAGGCGCTGAAGGGGCTGGATTCGCTGCTGTCGATCGTGCAGATGCCGGGTGGCGTGCCGGTCGCGACGGTCGCGATCGGCGGCGGACGCAACGCCGGGCTGCTCGCGGTGCAGATCCTGGCGGCGACCGACGACGCGCTGCGGGACAAGATGCTGCGCTTCAAGCAGCGGCTGGCCGCGGAGTCCCGAGCGAAGGATCGGCGGTTGCAGAAGCAGGCGGCCGACGCCTGAGGAGGCCCTGCCGTGGCCGATAACGACCGCGCCCTCGACGCGGCGTCCGACCGCGACGTCGCGTTCATGCGCGAGGCGTTGGCCCTCGCGCGGCGCGCCGCGGCCGAGGGCGAGGTGCCGGTCGGGGCGGTGCTCGTGCGCGACGGCACCGTGATCGGCGCTGGCTGGAACCGGCCGATCGTGAGCCACGACCCGACCGCGCATGCGGAGGTCTGCGCCCTGCGCGACGCCGCGGAGCGCGTGGGGAATTACCGGCTCCCGGGCACCACGTTGTACGTGACCCTGGAGCCTTGCCCGATGTGCGCCGGCGCGATCGTCCACGCGCGCGTGGCACGCGTGGTCTACGGCGCCAGCGACCCGCGCACGGGAGCGGCAGGCAGCGTCTTCGACCTCCTGCCGTCGGACGAGCGGTTCAACCACCGCACCCTCTGCGACGGCGGCGTCCTCGCACAGGAGTGCGGCGAGCTGCTGCGGGAGTTCTTCCGCGCCCGCCGCGGGGCTGTGGCGGGGGGCGACGACAGCGGGGTGGCGATCGATGGCGACTGAGGTGCGGCGAGTGCGGGTCTGGCCCGGCGTGGTGCGGCTGACGCACTGGGCGATGGCGGCAGGCCTGCTGGTGCTGATCCCGACCGGCTGGCTGCTGACCACGGGGCTCGTCGCGGGCGACGAGCTGTACGAGCTGCTGCGCCACCAGCTCCACGAGCCGGCCGGGCACGTGCTCGCGGTCGCGCTCGCGGTGCGCCTGGTCTATCTGGTGATCGGTGGCAGCAGCGTGACGGGCTGGCGCGCGCTGGTGCCGACGGGGCCTCAGCTCGCGGCCCTGCGCGAGGCGCTGCGCTTCTACTCGTCCCTGGGCCGCGGACAGCTGCCGGCCTACTATGCGCACAACCCGTTCTGGGCGCCGCTCTACCTCGTGTTCTTCGTGCTGGCCACGGTGGCGACGGTGACGGGGCTCGCGCTCGAGTTTCCCTTCCTGCTCCGCGTGGCCCAGGCGGACGAGCCCGCGGTGCTCGCGCTGCACGCACGGCTGATGGGCTGGATCGGGGTGTGGTGCGCGTTTCACGTCGGGGCCGCGATCCTGCACGATTGGCGCGGGCAGGGATCGGACACCTCGGCCCTGATCAGCGGCTTCCGCATCTTTCCCGTGACCCGCCAGCCCATCCCCGGCAGCGGCGTCGCCACCGTGCGGATCCAGGACATCGGTCGAAGCGGGCCGGGGACCGGAGGAGAGGAGAAGCAGCCATGAGCGTCGGGCGATCGGCCGTCTGGGTGTCCTGGGTCCTGCTGGCCTTCGTGTCGGCAGCAGCACGTGCCGGCGCCCCGGCCTATGCGCCGGTGACCGTGCCGATGCAGCTGCAGGAGGTCGCGCCGAACGTCTATCTCGTGCAAGGGCTGGCCGGTGCCGCCACCGAGCACGAGGGGTTCATCTCCAACGCGGGCTTCGTCGTCACCGACGAGGGCGTGGTGGTCCTCGACGCGCTCGGCTCGCCCTCGCTGGCGACGCGCATGCGCGGGCTCATCCGCACCGTCACCGACCGGCCCGTGGTGAAGGTGGTCG
>JAFNAJ010000087.1 GCA_017860085.1 Acidobacteriota bacterium
CCGATCGCGTAGAGCACGCGCTGCTCGTCGGGCTGCGACAACTCGCCGATCAGCGTCTCGATCGTCGACAGGTCGGCCGCCTGGATGCGGACGTCCGCCACCTCGACGTCCTGGCGGACCAGGGCTTCCTGCCACTTCCTGACGTAGCCGCGCTTGGCGAACACGGCCACGGCAATCCAGGTGCCGCACAGGACGAGGCTCGCGACGCTCATCTGCCGCCAGGTGAGCTCGAGCCCCCAGGGCTTGATCAGCACGAGCGAGAGCAGGCCCCCGAGCCCCTTCGCGAAGCGGTCCACGGTGACATCGACGAAGGGCTTGGCCTGGTACTTGAGCTCGGTGGGCAGCGGGAGAAACAGGATCTCGCGCGTCGTCTTGTCGACGGTGTAGCGCAGCGAGGTGTCGAGCACCCGCGCGACCTGCGTGGACCAGAGCATGCCGGTGAGCAGGATCAGGACCGCGGACGATCCCAGGCTCATCGGCAGCAGCAGCAGCGCGAAGCCGACCCCGAGGTAGCGCTGGATCTTGCTCGTCAGCCACACCTGGATGACGAAGCCGAGGATCGAGGTCCACAGCTGGACGGCTCCCAGCACCTTCGTGATCTGGTCGGTCACCTGCTTGGCCGCCGCCTTGGCCATCTCGTCCCGCTGCTCCGCGCTGGCGCCCGCTGCCGCGGCGCTGGCCAGCGTGGCCTTGAGCGCGCCGTCGGCTTGCGCCTCGACGTGCTCCTCGACCGCCATGTTCAGCTGCTGCTCGATGACGTAGGCGCCCATGGCCGCGAAACCGATGACCAGGGCAATGATCTGCAGGTGCTTCGAGCTGCGGAGCAGCCGCAGGGCATCGCCCCCGCTCACGCCCTTCTCCTCGACGGCGGCGCTCAGGTCCGAGAGCCTCAGGTCCGAGAGCGGGGCGTCCTTGCGCTTGGCCAGAATCGAGAAGACGATGCCGATGCAGATGACCAGGATCGTGGCGCTCACGAGCAGGAGATTGTTCGTGCCCACGCGCTCGGTGAACTGCAGGATCGTGGACCCCATGATCCCGCCGAGGCTCGCGCCGCCGCCGATGAAGCCGAACAAGCGCTTGGCCTGGCGTGGATCGAAGATGTCGTTGGCGAGCGTCCAGAACTGGCTGATGAGCAGGACGCTCATGATCAGGCCGAAGAGGTAGAACACGGCCGGAGCCCAGGCCGCGCCGGAGGTGAACGCAGCCCAGAACAGGACGAGGCCGGTGGCGATGCCGGCCTGCGTCACCGGGATCACCCACTTGCGAGGCAGGAGCGCAATCACCTTGCTGAACCCCTGCATGATGAAGCCGATGATGACCCCCGCCGCGAGGGTGATGTAGGGGAGGTTGTCGGCGCCGAGATCGCTGATGAACTTCGACCGCGTGATCGGCTTGAGGATGTTCCACGACGTCATCACCAGGAACGAGTAGGCGAACATGAGGACCATGGTCGCCAGTTCCTCGTCGCGGACGTCGACGATCGGCTTGAGCAGTCGCTTCAGCATCGGCCTCTTGCTCCCGGGTCGGGTGTGTCCTGAGCTGGCGCCAATCCTACGCCAAGCACACGGATCGAACAAGGCGCGCCGACTCGCAGGCCACGCTCCCGGCGGTCCGGGGGTAAACTAGGCGCCCATGATCCTCCGCCTCAGGCGGTTCTTCGAGATTCGGCCCGGCGAAGCGCGGCCGTTGGCGTGGTGCGCCCTCTACGTGGCCCTCGCCGTGGCGACGTTCCTGCTCGCCAAACCGATCAAGGACGGCCTGTTCCTGCAGCAGTTCGGCGCGTACAAGCTCGTGTACGCCTTCGTCGGCGTGCCCATCGTGCTCTCGATGTTCGTGCCGCTCTACGGCGCGATCGCGGTGCGGGTAGGGCAGCGGGCCGTCATTACCGGCAGCCTGCTGTTCTTCTGCGCGAACGTCCTCTGGTTCTGGTGGGCCTTCACGCACGAGCCGGCGCCCTGGCTCTCGGCAGCCTTCTACATCTGGGTGAGCTGCTACGGCGTCATCGCGCCGGTTCAGGCGTGGACGTTCGCCAACCAGGTGTTCGACACTCGCCAGGCGCGGCGTCTGTTCGGCCTGGTGGGCGCAGGCGCTTCGGTTGGCGCCATCACGGGCGGACTGCTGGCCACGACCCTGGTGAAACCCGTCGGCGGCACCGTCAACCTCCTGCTGGTGCTGGCCGGGCTCATTGCGGCCATCGCGTTGGTCGTCAACCTGGCCTGGTCGAAGCGGCGTCAGGATCTGAAGCCGACCAGGCACGCTCCGATGACGCTCAGGCAGACGCTGGCGCACATCGCGCGCACCACGTACCTCCGGCGCATCGCCGCGCTGGTGTTCCTGGTGGCCATCGTCACGCAGTGGATCCAGTTCCTGTTCAAGTTGGCGGTGGCCGAGCGATTCGGCGGCAATGCCGACGCACTGGCGCAGTTCTTCGGCGGGTTCAACTTCGTCACGGGGCTCCTGGCGCTCGTCCTGCAGCTGACGTTGACCGGCCCCGCCCTGCGGCGGTTCGGCGTTGGCTTCGCCGTTCTGCTCCTGCCGATGCTCCTCGGGTTCGGCTCGACGCTCATTCTCCTCTGGCCGATCTTCCTGACCATGGCGTTCGCGTTCGGCGCCGACCAGACCTTGCGGTTCTCCATCGACAAGGCAGGGTTCGAGCTCTTGTACGTGCCGGTCGAGCCGCAGGTGAAGGCGTCGGTCAAGTCGGCGATCGATCTGATCATCAACCGCTTCGCAGACGGGGTGGGCGGGATCCTGCTCGGCGTGGCGACCCAGGGCTTCAGCCTCGTCCTGTTCACGCTGCCTGGCGCGCACCTGGGCCCACGGGGCGTCGCTGCAGCTGCCTTGTGCGGCACCGTTTTGTGGGCTGGAGTGGCGGTCGCCCTGCGGCGCGGCTACGTGGACCACATCCGGGTCAGCATTCTCAACAACCGCCTGGAGGTGGAGCGTGCGGCCTCGATCGGCCTCGACCGCACGGCCGTCGAGGTGCTCGCGCGGAAGATCACCACAGGCAACGCGGACGACATCGTGTATGCGCTCGACGTGTTCAGTGCCGAGCACGCCGGCATCGTGCACCCGGCGGTGTACGGGCTGTTGACGCACCCCGAGGCGCGTGTGCGTCTCCGGGTGCTGGGCCTGCTCGACGGCGCCGCCGACAAGAAGGCGGCGGGAGACGTCGAGCGGATGCTGTACGACCCCGCACTCGAGGTCAGAACGGCGGCGCTGCTCTACCTCGTGCATCACGCCGGCATCGACCCGCTCGAGAAAGTGAAGGAACTCGGCGAGTTCCCGGATTTCTCGATCCAGGCAGGCACCATCGCGTTTCTCGGCCACCCCGGGTCGACGCAGAACATCGAGGCCGCCGAGTTCATGCTCGACCAGATGATTGCCGAGCGTGGCGACAGGGGGCGTCGGCCTCGGCTCGAGGCCGCGCGCTTGCTCGGGCAGTTGCCGCCAGCCTTCCACGCGCAGCTCGCGCATCTGCTGGACGATACGGATCCCGAGGTGGCTCGCGCCGCGGCACAGTCGGCCGGGCGCCTCCGTGATGTGTCGATGCTCAAGGCGCTGATCGTGCGGCTCGGCCAGCCAACGGTCGGCGAGGCGGCGGCAGACGCGGTCGTCGCCATCGGCAACCGGGCCGTATCGAAGCTCGAGGAGGTGCTCGCCGACGACCGCGCGCCCATCGAGGTGAGGCGCGAGATCCCGGAAATACTGACCCGCATCGGCACCGTCGAGTCGCAGGGCGCCCTGATGCGAAGCGTGCTCGAGAGCGACGCGTCACTGCGGTTCCGCATCATCCGTGCGCTCAATCAGCTGCGCGTGCTGCACCCCAACGTGCCCATCGACCGAGCAAGCGTGGAGACCGTGCTCGGTGCCGAGATCATGGGACACTACCGCTCCTACCAGGTGCTCGGCTCGGTGCAGGCCACGCTGGAGGGGAGCGACCCCGTCGTCGCCGGATTGCGCGAGTCGATGCAGCAGGAGCGCGAGCGAATCTTCCGGCTGATGGGCCTCCTGTGGCCGGAACTCGAACTGGAGGGCGTGTGGGTGGCGCTGCAGTCCGACAGCGGGGCCCTGCGCGCGAATGCGCTCGAGTTGCTCGACGCCCAACTGCACCCCCAGTTGAAAGACCTCGTCATTCCACTCTTCGATGGCCAGGTCCCGGTCGCCGATCGCATCAGGAAAGCCAACGAGCTGGTCGGGACCGAGGTCTCGCACCGCGAGGAGGCGGTGGCCACGCTACTTGCCAGCGAAGACACCTGGCTGAAGTCGTGTGGGGTCTATGCGGTTGGCGTGCTGTGCCTCGAGACGCTGCGGCCCGAGATCGTCAAGTACGCCGATTCGCCCGACGTGCTGCTGCGCGAGACGGTCAGGGCGGCCCTCGGACGGCTGGACGGTGCATGCAAGAGAGCCAGGGCCGCTGACGAGGAAGACGAGGAGGACTGGACGGATCACGACGCCGGTTCTCGGATGGGGTGATCGTCCGGGGGAATGAGCCCGTCTCCCCTCAGCAGCTCGACGAATGCGTCGACCACCCGGGGATCGAACTGCCGACCCCGCTCCCGCTTGATCTCCCCGACCGCCTCGACGACCGACCACGCGTGCTTGTACGGTCGCTCGTGGGTGAGCGCGTCGAAGACGTCGGCGACCGCCACGATTCGACTGACGAGCGGGATGTCCTCGCCAGACACGCCCGGCGGGTAGCCCTGGCCGTCCCAGCGCTCGTGGTGGGTCAGGGCAATCTGCTCGGCGAGCTGCAGGAGCGGGTGATGACTGCCGGCGAGGATCCGCGCGCCAATCGAGGTGTGGGCCTTCACGACCTCGAAGTCGCCGTCGGAGAGATTCTCGAGCTTCAGCAGGATGCTGTCCGGGACCGCGATTTTCCCGACGTCGTGCAAGGGCGCGGCCAGGCGAATCAGCTCGACGTCGCGCTCGGGAAAGCCCAGGTGCCGTGCCAGGCGCGCGGCCAACTCGCCCACCCGCCTCGTGTGCTCGTGGGTCGCATCGTCGCGGAACTCGGCCGCGAGAGCGAGTCGCTCGAGGATCTCGACCTGCGCGTGTTCGAGCTGCTCGGTCCGCTCGCGGACCTTGTCCTCGAGATGGGCGTTCTGATCCTGCAGCTCCAGGTACAGGAACCGCGTCTCGAGCAGGTTGCGGATGCGAAGGAGCACCTCGATGCTGTCGAAGGGCTTGGCGAGGAAGTCCTTGGCGCCCATCGAGAGCGCCCGCCGTTTCGACGCACTGGTGATGTCGGCCGTGAGCACCAGCACCGGCAGGTACGTGTTCTCGGGGATGCACGGCGACAGCTGCTCGAGCACCCCGAAGCCGTCGAGATACGGCATGTGCAAATCGAGCAGGATAAGATCGGGCCCGTGCTGCACGAACAGCTCGACCGCTCGCCGTGAGTCGGTGGTCGAGACGACCCGGTCGTAGCCCGCCCGCTCGAGGATGCGTTCGAGCACCCGAACGTTGGGTTCCTGATCGTCGACGATCAGGATGGTGGCCGGTCGAGCTGGGGCCTCGGTCATCGGCGGCTCGCCCTCATTGTTCGGCCAAACGGGCGCGCCGGGCAAGCCGGGTCTGGGCTTACCCCCCGGACTTCGGCGGCAACAACACGCGCGCGAGAGTGGCGGCATCGAGGTTGCCGCCGCTCATGACGCACACGACCCGCTGGCCCCTGAGGCGATCGCGCCAGCGGCTCGCCGCCATGATCGAGGCGGCGCCCGCGCCTTCGGCCAGGTTGTGCGTGGCCCGCAGGGCCAGCCGCACCCCTTCGCGCAACTCGTCCTCGGACAACAGCACGACGTCTTCGAGCCCGCGCTGCAGGATGCCGAAGGTCAGGTCGAAGGTCACGCGGGTAGCCAGCCCCTCGGCAAGCGTGTTGACGCGGTCGCCCACGACCCGTGTCGGGCCACGCCACGAGCGCGCGAACGCGTCGGCGCCGGCAGCCTGCACGCCGACGACGCAGGCGGCGCTGCCAAGGGCATCGCGTACCGTGACGACTCCCGAGGCCCCGCTGCCACCACCGATCGGCACGAAGATGGCGCCAACGTCCGGCAGCTCCTCGAAGATCTCGAGGGCATACGTCGCGACGCCAGCGATGAGCAACGGCTCGTTGGCCGAGTGCACGTAGCGCAGTCCACGCTCGGCCCGCAACTGCTCGGCCCTCTCCCGCGACTCGTCGAAGTCGCGGCCGTGCTCCACCAGCGTCGCACCGTACGCGCGAATGGCCGCGTTCTTCTCGGGATTGTTGCCGAGGGGCACGACGATGGTGCACGGCACACCGAAGCGTGCGCAAGCCAGGGCCACCGACTGCCCGTGGTTGCCCGTGGTGGCCGTGACCACGCCAGCGGCCCGCTCGTTCGGGCCCAGCGAGGCGACCAGATTGAGGCCGCCCCGTACTTTGAAGGCACACGTCGGGTTGTGATTCTCGTGCTTGACGTAGACGTCGAGCCCCAACTGGTCGGCGAGGAGGGGATGGCGAATGAGCGCGGTCGGTCGCAGGATGCCGGCCAGGCGCTGGCGGGCCTCGAGCACGTGACGCAGGGTCGGTGGCGTCGCGTTCATGGGTGCTCCTTACCTGACGCGCGAGGTGGATCCACCAAGCCCGCGAACCGCTGATACAGGTAAGAAGCCACCAGCAAGAGGACGCCCAGCGCGAACACGCTCAGGATGCGGTAGATGCGTTCCAGCCGGGCCAGGTCGACGACTGCGACCTTGGCGACGGTGTAGCCGAAGATGGCAATCCCGATGTAGCGAAGCGGCGCATAGCGCCTCACGAAACCCGCCACGATGAGCGCCAGCGCAAAGGCCGACCAGGCAATCGACAGTGTCGTCTGGCGTGCGAGGTCCGTGTCGGTCATGGCGCCAAAGCCGCGATCGACGCTCGCTTCCCAGGCGCGGATGCCGAACGCCCGGTTGACCTCGACCGTGATGAGGAGCCAGGTCAGCAGGTTTGCGGCCGAGACGAGGGCCGCCACCTCGTGGCGACCGCCTGCTTCAAGGCTGGCGGCGTGCCGTCGATGCAGCCACGCGGCGCCGTAGAGCAGGATGACGAGGAAGACCATCAACCCGGCCCGCGGGTTCGCCACCAGGACGTAGTGGACCGGCGCAGGCTGCGAGACCAACCCGAACAGCTGCGCCAGTGCCCCGGCAAAGGCCGCGGCTCCCGCGACACGCAGCCACGTGCGGCCGACCGCGAGCCCGATCCAGGCCAGCGCGAAGCCCTCGGCGGCCCACGCGGCGATGAGCCAGGCGCCCTCGAACTCGACGGCCACCGCGACGGCGAGCAGCGCGAACGCGAGGGCCAGGAAGTGCAGGGCCCCTTCGGTGATCCTCTTCCATACGGCAGAGGCCATCACGGCGTGCGCAAGGGCCAGGAGCAGGGCGGCGCGGCCCTGCCAGGCGGCCGCGTGCGGGGCGAGCAGCGTGAGCAGCGCAATGCAGGCCCACGCGCCGTTGACGTGGAGCAGCCCCACCTCGAGCGGACGAAGGCGGCCGTACCGGTCGGCCAGGTCGCGGAACGTGGCAGACAGGTGCAGCCCGTAGAGGCCGAAGAGGGCCGCGAGGCCGGGCAGCAGCCACTGAGCGCCGCGGTGCTGCACGACCCAGGACAGGAACGGCGCGGCCACCGCCAGCCAGACGGCAGCGCGCACGGCCACGGCCTGCCACCGGTGCGCGGCGACGATGCCGAGACCGCTGAACAGGAGGAGGTAGACGAGCGTCGCCAAGGGGCGCGGGTTGAGGATGACGAGCGACGCCGCATGGTAGATCACCGGGCCGGTGGCAAGGACGAGCGCGGCCACCCGGGCCGTGAGCGCCGGCCCACGGAGCGTGCGCGCGAGGACGTACACGAACATCGCACAGTACAGAGTGATGAACAGCTCCGTCGTCAGCCACTTGCCCGGCGTGTAGAAGCGCGCGGCCCATGCGGCGACGGTGGCGCCCGTGAGCAGGAAGCTTGCGACGTTGAGGACGGGCCACTGCTGCCGCCGCGCGAGGAACATCGTGGCAGCCACGAGCAACGCGACGTAGGTGAAGAGGAACAGCTGGGCGTCCCGGCCCGTGCTGACGAGGAACGGCGTGGCGTAGCCGCCGAGCACCGCCATAATCGCCAGCCCGAGCGCCGACTGCGTGGTGGCGAGCCACGCCGTCAACGTCGTCACGCCGAGCATGGAGGCGAACGCAGCGAGCGGGCCGATGAGCGCGTAGACGTTCAGTGCCGCGTAGATTGACAGGTACAGGATCGCCGAACCCGCGCCAGCCAGCATCTGCCCATACAACGCGTAGCCTCGCCTCGCGAAGTGCCGTCCCGCAGCGGCGAGCGTCAAGCCCGCGAGCGTGCCGATGACCACGCGCAACGTCGGCGTGACCCACGCGTTCTCGAACGCGTACTTCACGAAGAATGCAGCGGCCAGGAAGATCGCAACCACGCCGGCGTAGAGCAACCAGCGTCCGCCGATGCGTTCCTCGAGCGACGGGCCCTGTTCGTGGGTGCCAGCTGCGGGCGTGCCCGCCACGCGCGGTTGCTCGGGCGGCGGGGCCTGGATGACGACCGGGGGCGGACTCTCGAGACGAACGCCGCCGGTCTCGGGTGCGGGACCCGGCGGTGCCGCCTGACTACTGCCGGCTGCCAGCGCGGCGACGCGCTGCTCGAGTGCCCGCAGGCGATGCTCGGCGGACGTCGCCTTCGCCAACGCCACGAGCGGCACGACGATGACGATCGTGGCAACGGCGAGCAGTGCGAGTAGCGCGAGGGCGAGCGCGGTCACGTGGTCCGGATGGCCTCCTCGGCCGGCGACATCGCGCGTGGGGGGAGCGGGGCCGCGACGTACCCCGCGTGGGCCAGCTCAGCTTGGAAGAGGGCAGTCTGGGAGGCGTAGAACTGGAGTTTCACCCAGAGCCTGCCCAGCAGGTAGAGCTGGCCGACGGCGAGCCCTACCCAGATGCCGGGGCTCGAGGCGTCGGCGCCGGGCGCCAGGAGCCAGTAGAGCGAGAGGAGCACCACGAATCCCGCCGCGTTCAGGGCGTAGAGCACGGAGACCCGCGTGGCGTGTCTGCGCACGAACCGTATCGACGCAGGAAGCGCGGCGATGGCGCTGTGGCGGTCCTCGACGACCAACCGGATCCGGGCGTAGTCGACGATGACGTTGATGATGAGCAGCAGCAGGACGAAGACGAGGGAGAGGACGAGCCACACGGCCAAGGCGGTGCGCTCGACCGACACGTCGCGCGTCAGCCACCCGTACAGGTCATCTAGCAACCAGCCACGCACGTACGCGAACAGCGCGCCGTAGGCGACGAGCGTCACGAGGCCCAGACGGATCAGCCGACCCACATTGGCACCGGCCGCCGAGAAGAAGCCGCGCATGCCAATCGCCCGATCGCGCGCGTAGCGATCGAGGATGCCACCGGCCAGGAAGGACCACAGCACCACCCACGCGCCGATCATGCCCCCGATCACGGTCGAGGATGGCCCGCCGTCGATGAGATCGCTGAGGTTCCTGAGCA
>JAFNAJ010000473.1 GCA_017860085.1 Acidobacteriota bacterium
ATGTCGGTGACGCGCGACAGGTCGTCGAGCAACTCGGCGAGGAACGGCCGCGGGCTGACGAGCCACACGAGGCCCGCCGATGCCGCCACGCCCGTCACCCCTCCGGCCACGGTGATGAGGACGCCCTCGAGCAGAAACTGAAACAGGATCTCCCGGCGTCGAGCGCCAAGCGCTTTCCGAATCCCGATCTCACGCGTGCGCTCCGCCACCGACACGAACATGATGTTCATGATGCCGACTCCGCCGATCGCGAGCGTCAGCACGCCGATGAACGTCAGCACCAGCTTGAGCCCGGTCGTGATGCCCGCCACCGACTCGCTGTTCTCCACCGAGTCCATCAGGTTGACGGCACGCTCGTCATTCGGATTGAAACGATGCTCCCGACCGAGCGCCTCGCGGACCTGCGCCAGTGCCCTGGCCTGCTGCATCGGATCGACGGTCTGGAACACCATCACGTCGAGGTACTTGGTGTCGGCCAACTGACCCATCGTGGTGTAGGGAATGAAGACGCAGTACTGATCAGGCTGGAAATACGACGACAACTGGACCTTCTCGGTGAGGACGCCCACGACCTCGAAGGGCACGCTGGCAATGCGAATCGTCTGGCCGACCGGGTTCTGCGAGCCGAAGAGCTTGCGGCGCACCTCGCTGCCGATGAAGGCCACGCGTCGCCGCTGGGCCAGATCCTCGTGATTGAGGAATCGCCCGAGACCCGGGCCGGGCGTCTCGGCGCGCATGATGCCGTACTCGACGCTGACCCCTCGGACAGCCTGCGTCACCTGCTTGTCGCCGAAGATGATCGGCCATCGCTCGACGAACTCGGGGCTGGCGTAGCGGATCATCGGGAGCGCGGCCACGGCCTCCACGTCGCGCAGCGTGAGCCGCACCCGCCTGCCCGCCCGCTCGCCGCCCGCCTGCATGCTCGTCTGGCCGGGCCACGCCACCACCACACCATCGCTGAAGGCGCCCGCGAACCCCGCGGCCAGCGCGGCCTGGAAGCCGTTGCCGTACGCCATCAGCATCACGACCGACACGATGCCCCAGGAGATTCCAAGCATCGACAGCCCGGCCCTCAGGCGGTTCCGCGATATACCATAGAAGGCCTCGCGCGCCACTTCCTCGAGCACGTGACTGGAGAAGATCCTGGGCCTCCTCCTCGCCACGCGCGTGGCCCGCGCGTAGGGCGCCGCGTACGGCTGGGTTGTCAGCGTGTCGCTCATGGCGGACTCCCTACATCTCGTACCGCAACGCCTCGGTCGGGGGCAGTTGCGCCGCCCGCCGCGCGGGCAGGGTGGCCGCCGCCACACCGACGAGCGCGAGCGTCGCCAGCGCGATGAACGCGATGCGCGGCGTCACGATCATCCCGGAGAAGCGCTCGGGCATCGGGGCCAGGTTGATGAGCGTGCACAGCCCCACGCCGAGCACCATCCCGATTCCCCCCGACACGGCGGTCAGGAAGAAGCTCTCGAGGAAGAACTGGCGGGCGATCGTGCGCGTGGTGGCGCCGAGCGCCTTGCGAATCCCGATCTCGCGCGTGCGATCCTTGACCGCTATCAGCATGATGTTCATGACGCCGATGCCCCCGAGCGCAAGCGTCACGAACCCCACCACGGTGAAGAACATCCGGATGTGATCGATCATCCGCCCGAACATCAGCGTGCTGAGCGACGTGTCCCACATCGCGATGGCCTCGCGATCCTCTGGATCGAAGCCCTTGTGGCGCGCCAGGATCCCGCGGATCTCGCGCTCGAACGGCCAGTCGATCTCCTCCACCCGTCCCGATCGCCCGTCGAGGCTCTCGGGCAGCCGCGCGACAACCCACGGCTTGGGCGACACGAGGATCTGCGACACCACGCCGGCCTCGGCGTCTGGCCGGGGCAGGTCGCGCTGCATGACCGACAGCGGCACGAACATCTTGGTGTTGTCCGGCCCGTTGTAGTTGCTGTCCTGGTTCTTCTTCCTGATCTTGCCGACGATCGTGTACTCGATGCCATTGAGGAGAACCGTCTCGCCGATCGGGAACCGGTTGCCGAACAACTGCTGCGACATGTCGTAGCCGACGACCGCCACGCGCCTCACCTGTTCCACGTCTTCCCAGTTGAGCGGGCGGCCGGCCTCGAGCTCAATCGTCCGAATCACCTGATAGGGCGGCTCGATGCCGTTGACGCCGGCAGAGGCGGCGTTGTACCGGCTCTTTGCCTGCACGCCGCCACGGGAGATCTCGGGGCTGATCATCTCGAGCATGCGCGATTCGCGCTCGATGACACGGGCGTCATCGACAGTGAGCCGAATCACGCGCCCGGCGCGCTCGCCGCCCGCCTGCAGGCTCGTTCGACCGCCCCAGATGATGCCTACGTTCTTGCCGAACTCCTGGAGCACGGCGTCGTTGCCGCGCCGAAATCCCTCGCCCATCGCCGACAGCACGACGACCGACACGATGCCCCAGAGGATGCCGAACATCGTCAAGAAGCTCCTGAGCTTGTTGGCTCGGAGATTCGTGATGGACTGGAGGAACGATTCGCGCATGGCCCAGGTCCGTCGGTCCGCGAGTCGAAACGGCAGGTCTACGACGGCAAGACGACCTTGTCGCCTTCCTTGAGTCCCGAGATCACCTGCGTGCGAGTCCCGTTGCCGACACCGGTCTTGATGGGGATCTTCCTGCGGCCCGTCTTCTCGGCGGCGTCCGGGATCTCGACAAACGGGTG
>JAFNAJ010000474.1 GCA_017860085.1 Acidobacteriota bacterium
GCACCTGAAAGAAGTGTCCGTTGTCCCCGAGCATGAAATGGTCGCGGACCTCGATGCGCCACGCGACACGTCCGAGCGACCAGTCGACGCCCGCGCCGATGTTCGCGAGGTGGATCGCCACTTCCTCGAAGGCCATGCCGTAGCCCCCGGTGACGAACGGGCGGGCACGCGACCGTGCCCGCGAGCCCCGAAACGCGTAGATGGCGTTGGCTGAGAGCAACCCGATCCCCTCGCCGGGACCGTCGAAGCGCGCCACGTAACCGATCTCCGCGACGACGCCGACCCCGGGCTCCCACAGGCGCTGGAACCCGGCGCCAACCTGATACACCGCCTGACCATGGTCGCTGAAACCGCCGACGCCTCCGAACACGAGGCCGGTGGGCGCCGACTGCGCCTGCGCGCGGCCTGCGCCTGAGAACGCCAGCATTGCCGCCACGGCACACGCCAGGATCGTCCGCATGATGTCTCGCCCGGCCGCGTCCGGCCCGGGCGCCTCCTTGCCGTCAACTGCGAGAAACAGTCGGAGATCGGGTCAGGAAGAAGGAGGGTAGACTAGGGTCGCGAGGCGCCTGGACGCGACGATGACGACGCACGACATGTCCTCGGCCAAGTGGGCCCCGAGCGCGGGCCTGGATCCGACGTGGGCCGACTGGTCGGACGACCAACTGCTCGACCTGCGCCTCTGCGACCTCAAGGTCGCGATCGAGGGCAGCTGGATCGAGCCGCGGATCGCCGCGCTCCACGCCGAGCTCGAGGCCAAGGGCATCACGTTCCGGCCCCACTTCTGGCTGTCGGACGAGTGGTTCACGCCGGATGGGGTCACCGGCGTCGCCATCCCCTTCTACCTGGCGCACCCCCGGCTGGCCAAGCTCGAGGAGAGCCAGATGTTCGAGGTGGAGGGCGGCACCGAGACCTGGTGCATGAAGATCCTCAGGCACGAAGCGGGCCACGCCATCGACAACGCCTATCGCCTGCAGCGGCGGCGCAAGCGCCAGAAGATCTTCGGCCCGAACTCGATCCCGTACCCCGAGCACTACGCGCCCAAGCCGTACAGCCGCAGCTTCGTCCAGCACCTCGACATGTGGTACGCGCAGAGCCATCCGGCCGAGGACTTCGCCGAGACGTTCGCCGTCTGGCTCACGCCGAACGTGCAGTGGCGCGTGCGCTACGACGACTGGCCTGCGCTGAAGAAGCTCGAGTACATCGATGAGCTGATGCGCACGATCGCCGGCAAGGACCCCCTCGTCGGCGAACGCCAGGTCGTCGAGCCGCTCTCGCAGCTCCGGCGCAAGCTGCGCACCCACTACCGGTCGAAGCGCGAGCGCTACGCCGTCGATCGCCCCACGTTCTACGATCGCGACCTGCGCCGCGTCTTCACCGACGCGCCCGAGGCTTCGGGCAACATGACGGCGGCACGCTTCATCACGCGCGTCCGCCGCGACGTCCGGCGCCACGTCACCACGTGGACGGGCATCTACCAGTACGCGATCGATCAGGTGCTCGAGGACATGGTCGCGCGCTGCCGCGAGCTGAAGCTTCGCCTGAGGACTTCGGAGGAACAGACGCGCTTCGACTTCACGGTGCTCGTCACCGTGCAGACGATGAACTACCTGCACAGCGGCAGGCACCGGGTGGCGCTGTGAAGAAGCTGCGGGTCATCTGCCTCATACACGCCAACCTCGTCCCCCCCGACGACGTGACGGGCATCGACGTGACCGAGGTCCCCTGGAAGATGGAGTTCGATGTCGCGGAGACGCTCCGCAGCATGGGGCACGACGTGCTGCAGCTCGGGGTCGACGACGACCTCGCCCCGCTGCGCCGCGCGGTGAGCGAGTGGCGCCCGCACATCGTCTTCAACCTGCTCGAGTCGTTCCACAACATCTCGACGTTCGACCAGCACGTGGCCAGCTTCCTCGAGTTGCTGCGCGTGCCCTACACGGGCTGCAATCCCCGCGGGCTCACCCTCGCCCGCGACAAGGCGCTCTCGAAGACGCTGCTGGCCTTCCACCGCGTGCCCGTTCCCGATTTCATGGTCGTCCGGATGGGCCGCAAGGTGCGCCGCCCGAAGAAGCTCCAGTTCCCGCTGATCGTCAAGTCGCTGACCATGGAGGCGTCGATCGGCATCTCGCGCGCGTCGGTCGTGGAAGACGACGACCGCCTCGTGGAGCGGGTGCGGTTCATCCACGACAACGTCGGCACCGACGCCATCGTGGAGCAGTTCATCGATGGACGCGAGCTGTATGTCGGCATCCTGGGCAACACGCGGCTCGAGGTGTTCCCCGTGTGGGAGCTGCGTTGGAAGAAGATCCCCGACGACGGCCGGCTGATCATGACCGACCGTGCGAAGTGGAACACGAACTACCAGAAGAAGTACGGGGTGATGACCGGGCCGGCGACGCTCTCGGACGAGCAGCGGTCGAGCATCCACAAGCTGTGCAAGCGCGTGTACCGGACGCTCGATCTCTCGGGGTATGCGCGGATCGATCTGAGGCTCGACGGTGAGGGACGCGTCCACGTCCTGGAGGCCAACCCCAACCCGCAGCTCGCCTACGGGGAGGATTTCGCCGAGTCGGCCGAGCACGGAGGCCTCGAGTACGAGCAGTTGCTGCAGAAGATCATCAACGCGGGACTCACGTGGAGGCCGGAACGGTTGGGGTGAAGGCCTGAACGGTTCTTGGTTCTTCGTTCCTGGTTCCTGGTCCGT
>JAFNAJ010000088.1 GCA_017860085.1 Acidobacteriota bacterium
CCGCTGTTCTGCGAGGGCAGGGGCCCGTTCCGCTGGGTCGCGCTGTCCGGGGACCCGGCGGACATCACCGCGACCGACGAGGCGGTGCTCAGGCTGTTCCCCGACAACGAGCCCCTGGAGCGGTGGATCCGCGCCGCGGGGCAGCGCATCGCCCACCAGGGCCTGCCCGCGCGGATCTGCTGGCTGGGCCAGGGCGAGCGCGCCGAGGCTGGCCTGCTGTTCAACGACCTGGTGGCCACGGGTGCGGTCAGCGCACCGATCGTGATCGGCCGCGACCACCTCGACACCGGGTCGGTGGCCTCGCCCAATCGCGAGACGGAGGGCATGCGCGACGGCAGCGATGCCATCGCCGACTGGCCCATCCTGAATGCGCTGCTCAACACCTCGTCGGGGGCGACGTGGGTCTCGGTGCACCACGGCGGTGGCGTGGGCATCGGCTACTCGCTGCATGCTGGCATGGTCATCGTGGCCGACGGCACGCGCGAGACCGACGAGAAGCTCGAGCGCGTGCTCACGTGCGACCCCGGCATCGGCGTCGCGCGACACGCCGACGCCGGCTATCCCGAAGCCGTCGCAACCGCTGCCCGGCACGATCTGAAGCTCCCGATGGTGGACACGCGGACGCGCTCATGATCCCGGCCGTCACGCCACTCGACGCGCGCCTGGCCGACGCCCTGGCCGCCACGCCTCCACGCATCCCGGTGGTGCCCGGGTGGTGTGGAAGCGGGAGGACCGATGCCCTGCTGCGGCTGCAGAGCCGTCTGGGCGCGGACCGCTGCCAGTACGTCGACGTCGAACGGGTGGCCACGACGCCCGAGCGGTTCTTCGAAGCGCTCGTCGCACCGACGCCCTTCCGGATGCCGGGGCACAGCGAGCTCGGCGCGAAGGTGACCTCGCCGCGCGCCGGTTTCGACGCGGTGCTCGTGTTCCTGGCGGGCGCCCAGACCGCCGACGGCCTGCCGGCCACCTTCCTGCTCGACGAGGCGTTCGAGCTGCGCACCTTCGAGAGCTTCCCCGGCCTTCGCGACACGATACCGGAGCTGCTGGCCGCCGTCGCCGACAGCCCCAACCGGTTCGTCCTCACCACGCGATTCGCGACGCGCGCACGCCGACTCGTGCGGAGCGCGCCCGGGCGCCTGGTGATCGTCGAGGGCCTCGGGGTGAGCCCGGCTGTGATCACCGGGCTGCTGGCGTCGGAAGGCCTGGCTGAGCACGAGACCGACGGTCTCAGCACCACGGCTGTCGTCCACGCGCTGACCCAGGGGCACGCGGGCTATGTCCGCGAGCTGCTGACGGCCCTCTCGCAGATGGCGCGCGACGGCATCGTCGACCCGGTGGGCGCGTTTGCGTCGCTGCTCTCACGGCGCGGACGGCTGAGCGCCAGCTGTCGGTTCTGCTACGAGCTTCGCCTGCACCGCGCGCGCGGCTACGGCGCCCTCAAGGCCATCCTCGACGTGCTGGCGCAGGAGCAGCCGCTCACGCTCACGGCGATCGCGAAACGGCTGGGTCGGACGCCGGGGTCCACGAAGGACTACCTCTCGTGGCTCGAGGACGTCGACCTCGTGCAGGTGCACAACAAGCGCTACTCATTCGGAGACCCCGTCCTGCGACTCTGGGTGAAGCTGAACGGTCGCAGCACCGCCCCGACGGAAGACGAGATCGCTCGCGAGGTGCAACGCTACGCCGCCGAGATGCTGACGTCGGCCACGCCGACGGTCGCGGCCGCCGAGGACGAACCCGCCGCCGTCGTCGGCGAACCCCGCCGCAACTGGGGCATCATCGAGATCGACTGAACGGCGAGCCCGTTCGGAGTTCCTGGACCTCGGTTCATCCAGATTGGACCAGGACCTCTCGTCCTAGTCGCTGGGCCCTCCGAGCGCTCTCGAAGTGGCGGTGGTGCGCGGGCCCGTGCTCGCCCACGACCCGGTACTGGGGCGCCGGCGCGTCTCGTCCCTGGAGCCACTCCTGCAGCGACGATTTGAAGTCGCCCGTGATGCTCGTGACGAGGCCGGTTCGACGGGCCTGGTCCACCAGCGGGCGCAACTCGCGGGTGATGAACTCGCGCACCGGTTCGACGCCGCCATCAAGGTAGATGGCCGCGATCAGCGCCTCGCACGCATCGGCCACGACCGCGTGTTTCCCGCGGCCGCCGGTCTTCTCCTCGCCTCGCCCGAGCAGCAGGTGCTCCCCGATCCCCAGGCGCTCGCCGATCCGCGCCAGCGCCACCTTCGACACGAGCGCGGCCTTGATCTTCGACTTCCGCCCCTCGTCGAAATCGGGGAACTCGCGAAAGAGCAGGTCGGCCACGACGAAGCCGAGCACGGCGTCGCCGAGGAACTCGAGCGACTCGTTGTCGGCCACGCCACCCGTCACGTCTTCGCGCGCGTGCGAGCTGTGCGTGAGCGCGTGCTCGAGCAGCCCCCGGTCGCCGAACCGATAGCCGATCGCCTGCTCGAGGGCCGCGAACTGGTCGAACATCGGCACGACGCGCTGCCCGTCCTCTTCGTGCCGGTAGTCCTCGATCACCGCTCGAGCCTCGTCTGCGTGATCGCCCGGCACGGCCACGCTCATCTCGCCGAGCCGGCTCACCGACACCGGAAAGACCGAGCGCGGCCCCCCGGCCACGATGAACGCCGGGATGCCGTGGGCGTCGAGCAGCCCGCGCACGACGGAGGCCTCGACCTGCGACAACGTCCGGAAGACGACGATGGGCTCGGGCATCAGTGGACGTCCACCGTGGGCGCTGAGTCCTCGATCTTGAGCAGGATCATGGTCATGTCGTCGTGCTGGTCGGCAGTCCCGGCAAACGACTCCACCTCCCGCAGGATCCGCTCGCGCAGCTGGTCGGCTGGCAGGTGCCCGTGGTCCTCGACGAGCTGCTGCAGGCGCCCTTCGCCGAAGAGGTCCATCGCCGGGTTCATCGCCTCGCTGATCCCATCGGTGAAGAGGACCAGCACGTCGCCGTTCGCGATCGTGAGCGTGCATTCCTCCAGCAGTTGCTCGAACTTCTCGGCGATGCCGTCGATCCGCAGCCCGAGCACGAGGCCACTCGGGATGAGCACCTCGGATCGCCTCGGGTGTCCGTCGGCCGCGGGAAGGTAGATGAGCGGCGTGTGCCCGGCCCTCGCGTACGTGAACGTCCGCGCCTCGAGGTCAATCACGCCGTAGGTCATCGTGATGAAACTTCGGCTGTCGATGTTGTCGGAGATGATCCGATTCACCTCGATCAGCAGCTGCTTCGGCGACTGGTAGATCGTGCTCAGCGCGAGAATGAGGCCCTTGAGCTCGGCCATGTAGAGCGCCGCCGATGTGCCCTTGCCCGAGACGTCGGCGATGAGCACGCCCAGGCGCTGGTCGCCGAGCGTCACGAAGTCGTAGTAGTCGCCGCCCACCTCGCGCGCGGGGATGCAGACCGCCGTCATGGAGAGCCCACGCATCTCGAGCGGTCCGCGCGGCAGCAGCGACATCTGGATCTCGCGCGCGATGCGGAGCTCCTCCTCGAGGCGCCGCTTCTCCTCGGCCTGGCGCAAGAGCGACTCGATGCTCGCGGTCATCTGGTTGAACGATGCCGCCAGGTCGCCCAGCTGGTCGCGCGTGTTGATCTCGATCCGGTGGGTGAAGTCGCCGCGGCGCACCCGCTCGGTGCCTTCGAAGAGCTGGTGAACCGATCCCGTGATCGTGCGCGCCAGCGCAAACCCCATGAAGAACGCGATGGCCTCGATGATCAGGAAGAGGATGGCGATGGCCACGAGTGCGGCCATGAAGAGGTCGCCCAGGCTGAGCCCCCCGATCCGGCTCTGGGCGGCCGAGATCCGCTCGTAGATGTCGAACACGCTCACCCGCACCGACATGGCCAGCGTGCCGGTCCGTCCGGTCTCCCAGTCGGAGAAGTCGAACAGCGACACCGAGTTGAACGACGACCAGGGGTGGCTGGCGGGCGTCGCGGCGGTGGCATCGGTGGTGCCGAGCTGGAACGACCGCTCGGCCTGTCGGTGGAGCCCTGTCTGGCCCGGCGCCACGACGCCGACGCTCCGCAGCTCGATGCCCGTCGCCTCGCGCAACTGCGCCAGGACACGCTCGTCCACTGGCAGGTCGATCACGACGGCCCACGTGGGGTTGCGCTCGTCGGGAAAGCGCACCGCGCGAATGACGAGCGTCATGCCGTTCCGAGCGTCGCCCGACGGGAACACCAGCATGCCGCCGAACCCCCCGACGCTCACCCACGCGGGGACGGTGTCGGGGAGGCTGGCATGCTCCCACAGTCCCGCGACCCCGCGAGGCACCGGGCTCACGAGCGGGCTTCCGTCCTGGGTGGCACGGGGCACGACGGCGAGCGAGATGCCGAGGTAGCGGCCCAGCGCGTTCTCGTGCTTGCGCTCGAGCACGGCGTCCACGGCCTCCTGGGTCTTCGCTCGCCGCAGCTCGATGGCCGCGGTGTCGGCCATCGTCCCCGCCTCTTCCACGATGTCGTCGATGCCGCGCTTGAAGAGGTACGCGCTGACGTGGAAGAAGGTCATCAGGCCGGCAAACAGGAAGAACGCCACGAGCAGCAGCGCCGGCACGACGCCGATCAGGACGTAGGAAAGGGTCAGGCGGCGACGCACCCGCCAGAGGAGGCGCCGACGCGTGGCGCCGAAGAGGCGCCACAGGCCGATGACGCCAACGACGACCAGCCCTCGGATGGCCCACTGGCCCAAGGCGTCGACGACGGGCCCAGCGCCCCACGCGAGGCGCGCGACGATCGCGCCGAGCGCCAGCAGGACGCAGCCCAGGAAGAGGCGGCCGGGCCACGTGCCCACGAGCGCGGCGCCAAACGACCGGGGCCTCGCAGGCGGCGCAGACGGATCTGGCAGAAGCAGGGGCCCCTCCCGCGACGAAGCCTCGCGCGTCTCACCACGGGGAACCAACGACATGTCTGCGCCTGCACCCGATGATTGACTGAGAACGGCATGATAACAGAGGATGAACGGCTACTTCTGACGAAAGGTCCGCCGTGAAGCTCACAGACAAGGCCGGCTTCAGCACCACGTGCATCCATGCGGGTCAAGAGCCCGACGCCGCGACCGGCGCCATCATCACGCCCATCTACCAGACGTCGACGTACGTGCAGGAGGGCCTCGGCCGTCACAAGGGCCACGAGTACGCGCGCACCAGCAACCCGACGCGGTCGGCGCTCGAGGCCAACATCGCGGCCATCGAGGGCGGAACGGCAGGCTTCGCGTTTGCCTCGGGCATGGCGGCCATCAGCGCCATCACCAGCCTGCTCCGCTCGGGCGACCACGTGATCGTCACCGACAACACCTACGGCGGCACCTATCGGCTGTTCGAGCAGGTGCTGCGACGCTACGGGCTCACCTTCACGTACGTCGACACGTCGGACGAGGCCCTGGTCGAGCGCGCGATCACGCCGGCGACGAGGATGATCTTCGTCGAGACGCCGACCAACCCGATTCTCAGGCTCACCGACATCGGGCGGGTTGCCGCGCTCGCGCATGCCCGCGACGTGACGCTGGTGGTCGACAACACGTTCGCGAGCCCGTACGTGCAGCGGCCGATCGAGCACGGCGCCGACCTCGTGATGCACAGCACGACCAAGTATCTCAACGGGCACAGCGACAGTGTCGGCGGCATCGTGGTGGCCCGGCACGAGCCCCAGGTGGAGTGGCTGAAGTTCGTGCAGAACGCCGCCGGCGCGATCCTCGGGCCGTTTGACGCGTGGCTCGTGCTGCGTGGCACCAAGACGCTGGCGGTGCGCATGGCGCAGCACAACGAGAACGGCGCCGCGCTGGCCGGGTACCTCGCGCGGCACCCGAAGGTGGAGCGGACGTACTACCCTGGCCTGCCCGATCATCCGCAACGGGAGCTCGCGATGCGGCAGATGCGGGGGTTTGGCGGGATGCTGTCGTTCGACCTCGGATCGCTGGCCAGGGCGAAGGCCGTGCTCGAGGGGGTGCGCCTGATGGCCCTGGCCGAGAGCCTGGGCGGCGTCGAGACGCTCATCTGCCATCCGGCCTCGATGACCCACGCGTCGGTGCCGCCCGATCGGCGCGCGGCGCTCGGGATCACCGACGGCCTGGTGCGGATCTCGGCTGGCATCGAAGACATCGCCGACCTCATCGCGGACCTCGATCAGGCGTTGGCGAGACTCTGACTGGGCCAGCTTGCTGGGGTGGTTGCCAGGGTGCTGGAGTGGAAGGTTCTGGGGCGCCAGGGTGCCGGGGTGCTACGGTTCGTGGCGGTAGCGCAGACCTTCAGGTCTGCGTCGTCCGCGCGCCAGCGCCCCAGCCCCGAGCCCCTGGTTCAGGCCCGACCGACTCCCCCACCCAGCGCAGATACGCCTCGCTGCCGCCGGCCACGTCGAGCACGATGAGTTCCGGAACATCGTACGGATGCAGTGACGCCACCCGCGCGGCCAGCGCGTCGACGCGCCCTCGCGTCGTCTTCATCACGATCTGACGCTCGGCCGCGTGCTCGACGCTGCCCTTCCACACATACACCGAGCGCATCTCGGGCAGCACGTTGACGCACGCGGCGAGACGTTCGTCCACGAGCGCCCGCGCAAAGGGCTCGGGGTCGCGGTCGGCGGGCCACGTGGTCAGCACCACCAGGACTTCGTGCGGTGGTTGGGGATCGTCCATGGTCGAGCGGCCTGCGGATTCAGACATGGGCTCTATTTTCCTCTTGTACTTTTGCCGAAACTCGTGTACAACATTCTCGCTCAGCCATGGCCGACCACGCACAAGACGCCGGCACCCGGTCCCCGAGAAGACGGGGAGGCTCCGACTCGTCGCAGTCGCGTCGGCGGTTGTTGCAGTACGCCCTGACGTTCATTGCCGGCCTGCTCATCATCAACGCCCTCGCTGGCGACCGCGGCCTGATCGAGATCCGGCGCGTCGAGCGCGAGTACCGCCAGGTTGAGGGACAGCTCGCCAGCCTGCGGCAGGAGAACTCGAGGCTGCGCCACGAGGCCCGGCGCTTGCGCGAAGACCCGAAGGCCATCGAAGAGGCGGCTCGCGAAGAACTCGGCCTCATGCGCCCGGACGAGGTCCTGTTCATCATCAAGGACGTCGACGGACCCAACCCGCACGTCGCCCGCACCCGTTGATTCAACTCCCCGGCTCTGGTATCCTTTCTTGGTTGCGGTGATGACCGATCATCGCGTAAGGTTGTGACGCGGGGTGGAGCAGTCCGGTAGCTCGTTGGGCTCATAACCCAAAGGTCGGGGGTTCAAATCCCCCCCCCGCAACCAATACACAGACAAAGGGTTGCAGCCTCCAGGCTGTGACCCTTTTTTTCGTTGCCTGCGCTCAGTCCGCCTGATGGCCTCCATGCCCGAACCGCTCCGCGTCGCCTTCCTCGGATGCGGCTTCATCACCGGGGTGCACAGCCGCCATCTGCGATGGCTGAGGCGAGACATCGCGTGCGCGTATGCGAGCCGCGATCAGGCCAAGGCCGCGGAGTTCTGTCGACGCTTCCGTGGCGCCGCCAGCTATGCGAGCTACGACGCGGCCATCGACGACCCGCGCGTGGACGCCGTGGTCGTGGCGGTCCCGCCGCGATTCCATCTGGAACTGACCCTGCGGGCCCTCGCCGCCGGCAAGCACGTGGTCGTCGAGAAGCCCGCGTTCCTGCGGATGGACGAGTACCAGCAGGCGCTCGAGGCCCGAGACCGCGCGCGACGCATCGTGCTCGTGGGCGAGAACGACCACTACAAGCCCCTGGCCGTCGCCCTGCGCCGGCTGGTGGCCGAGGGCGTCGTCGGCGAGATGGTGTTCGGCCACTTCACCACGCTGGTCAAGAAGTTCAAGTCGGCGACTGACTGGCGCAACGACGAGGCGATGGCCGGCGGCGACGCGTTCTTCGAGGAAGGCATCCACTGGCTGCACCTGGCAGGCAGCCTAGGCCCCAGGATCACGACGATTCAGGGCCACCGGCCCGCGGTGTCGCGCGAGGGGCCGGACCGGCGCGCCAAGAGCATGATGGTCGCGTTCCGCTACGATAATGGGGCGGTGGGTACGCTGTATTACTCGCGCGAGGTGCCCTCGCTGCTGCGGGGGCTCAGGCTGTCGAAGCTCTTCGGGCGCGATGGCATCATCACCTTCGAGAGCAACGGCCTGTTCGTGGTGGCGAGGGGCCGGGGGTGGCCGCGGCTTCTCTGTCCCGGCGTGCGCGACATCCGCGGCTACCAGGCGATGTATCGGGACTTCGTGCGCGCCGTGCGGGGCGGCGCCCCCCCCGAGATGAGCCTCGAGCGGGCCATCGACGATCAACGACTGATGGATCAGGTCTACGCGAGCCTCGAGCCCGCTGGGCAGCCGGCCGGCAGCCGGTAGGGCGCGGACCTGCTTGCCCATGCGGACCGAGCACTACGACGTCATCATCATCGGCAGCGGGGCTGGCGGCGGGACCATGGCTCATGCCTTGTCCTCGAGCGGTGCGCGCCTGCTCATCCTCGAGCGCGGCGACTTCATCCCCTCGGAGGACGAGAACTGGAGCCCCGAGGCGGTCTGGAAGCACCTCCGCTATCGGACGACCGAGCACTGGCTCGACCACCGGGGCCGCGCGTTCCGCCCGTATGCGCACTACTGCGTCGGGGGGAACACCAAGTTCTGGGGCAGCGTCCTCTACCGCCTGCGACCGGACGACTTCGACGCCGTGGAGCACGCCGACGGCGTCTCGCCCGCGTGGCCCATCGACTACCGGACGCTGGAGCCGTACTACGAGCGGGCCGAGCGCCTCTACCACGTGCACGGCCAGCACGGCGCCGACCCCACCGAGGCGCCCCGGGGGCCATTCCCGTACGAGCCGATTCCGCACGCTCCGGAGATCGCGGAGCTCGTGGAGCGGTTGCGGCAGCAGGGGCTGAACCCCTCGCCCCTGCCGCTCGGACTCATCAACCCCGGCCAGGAGAACGGCTGCGTCCTCTGCAACACGTGCAACTCGTTCCCCTGTAAGGTTCACGCCAAGAGCGAGGCCGACGTGTGCTGCGTGCGGCCCGCCACGCAACAACCGAACGTCACGCTGTGGACCAACGCCTACGCGCGGCGCTTGCTCACCGATCCGGCCGGCCGGACGGTCGAGGCCGTCGAGGTGGAGCGGAACGGCGAGACGCTCCGCGTCGAGGCATCGGTCGTCGTCGTCTCGTGCGGGGCCGTCAACTCGGCGGCGCTGCTGCTCCGCTCGGCCAACGACAGGCACCCGGAGGGGCTGGCCAACTCCTCGGGGCTGGTGGGTCGCCGCTACATGGCGCACCTGGCCACCATGATGCAGGGCTTCCACCCGTTCCGCCTGAACGGCACCGTCTTTCAGAAGACGGTGGCGATCAACGATTTCTATCGCCGCGGGCCCGACACCGACTACCCCCTCGGCCAGATCCAGTCGCAGGGACGGACCCACGGCGTCATGGCCCAGACGGTGGTGCCGTCGGTGCCCCTCTGGGCGTACGAGGCGTGGGTGGCGCGCGGCGTCGACTGGCTCGCCATGTCCGAGGACCTGCCGCGGCTGGACAATCGCGTCATCGTCCAACCCGACGGCGGCATCCGCCTCAGCTATCGCGCCAACAACCTGGTCGCTCACCGGAGGCTGGTGACCGAGACCAAGCGAATCCTCAAGCGCCTGGGCTTCTGGATCGTGATGACCCATTCGCACGAGGAGCGCAACACCACGCACCAGTGCGGCACGCTGTGTTTTGGGACCGACCCGCGCGAGTCGGTGCTCGACCCCTACTGCCGCTCGCACGACATCGCGAACCTCTTCGTCGTCGACGCCTCGTTCTTTCCCTCGTCGGCCGCCGTCAACCCCGCGCTGACGATTGCCGCCCAGGCCCTGCGCGTCGCCGATCACATCAAGGAGAACGATCTTGGGTAAGGACCGGCGCCGGGCGGTAGCCGGTGGGCGCTGGCCAGCAGCCGGTGGGCGGTGGGCGCTGGCCGGTAGCCGGTGGGCAGTAGCCGGTGGTCGGTGGCCGCTGGGCGCTAGCCGGTAGGCGCTGGGCGGTAGCCGGTAGCCGGAAATGGAGTCAGTAACGTGAAAGCACGGTCCTTCAGCCACGTCGGCATCACGGTGTCGGACTTCAACAAGGCCGTCCAGTTCTACTGGGACGTGTTCGGGTGCCCGCTGGTGGGCGTGGCCGACACTCCACCCGACCGCGTGCGGTCGTTCTTCGGAGTGGACGGCGAGGTGCCCAGCTGCAAGATCGGCTGGATTCGCGCGCCGGGCGGCGGGGTGCTCGAGATCTTCGAGTTCCAGCCCCAGCTGCCTGCCACGACCATCCCGTGGAACCGGGTGGGGCTCACCCACTTCTGCTTCAACGTGCGCAACACGCAGAAGTGGTACGACTACCTGCGGAGCAAGGGCGTCGAATGCGTCAGCAAGCCCGAGCAGTCGCCGCGCGGGCACTGGTTCTTCTTCGTCCGCGACTTCGACGGCAACCTCATCGAGCTCATCGACCTCGGCTACATGCACTACGTCGT
>JAFNAJ010000475.1 GCA_017860085.1 Acidobacteriota bacterium
CGGCTTGGCGCACAGGCCGCGAGGCTCGGCGCCCTGAGCCCGCTCGCCGTGCTCGGTCGCGGGTATGCTGTGTGCTGGGCGGGCGATCGCCAGCGCATTCTTCGCGAGGCGACGCCCGATCTCGTGGGACAGCCCGTCACGGTCACCCTGCACCGTGGCGAGCTGGCCTGCGAGGTTCGCGCGGCCACGCCGCCGCGCGCCGCGGGCTCCACGATGACCGGCAACGGGGTCGAGCGTTTGGAGTAGGACACCATGGAACCCACCACGAAAGACTTCGAGTCCGCCATCAGTGAGCTGGAGTCGATCGTCAAGACGCTCGAAGACGGCGACCTGACGCTCGAGCGCTCTCTGGCGCTCTTCGAGCGTGGCGTCGAGCTCTCGCGGTTCTGCCACGCGCGGCTCGAAGAGGCCGAGCGTCGCATCGAGGTCCTGACCGAACGAGGCGAACTGCGCCCGGCACCCGCCTCGCTCGGCGATGACGAGCCCGACGAACCGGAGCGTGGCCGATGAGCGTGACCCTGGACGCCTCGCTCGAGACGTACCTCGATCGGCGACGGCAGATGGTCGAGGAGGCGCTGCAGCACTTCCTCCCGCACCCGCCGGCGCTGCCCGCGCTCCTCTCGCAGGCGATGCGCTACAGCCTCGAGGCGGGCGGCAAGCGACTCCGGCCGATCCTGACCCTCGCGGCCGCCGAAGCCATCGGAGGCGAGGCGTGCTCCGCCGATGCCCTGCCGGCGGCGTGCGCGGTCGAGCTGATCCACACGTATTCGCTGATTCACGACGACCTGCCGGCGATGGACAACGACACGCTCCGGCGGGGACGACCGACGTCGCACGTCGTGTTTGGAGAAGGACTGGCCATCCTCGCGGGAGACGGACTGTTGACCGAGGCGTTCGCGCTGCTGGCCCGTGAGCCCTCGCGCCCGGATCCCGCTCTGGCTGAACGAAAGCTGCACGCCATTGCCTTGGTGGCCGAGGCTGCAGGCGCGATGGGCATGGTAGGAGGCCAGGCGGTCGATCTCGCGGCAGTCGGTCAATGCCTGACGCCAGCGTCTCCCCCCGGCAGTGCCCCGTCACGCCCTGCGTTGCCCGTGAAGCTCGCGCCGACCGCGCTGCGAGACATGCACGGACGAAAGACGGGCGCGCTGATTCGCGCGGCCTGCGCCGTCGGCGCCGTGATGGTCGGCGCGAACGCTGATGAGCTCGAGTCGATGACGACCTTCGGGACCGAGGTGGGCCTGGCGTTCCAGATCGTCGATGACATCCTCGACGTGGCCGGGTCCGACAGCGCGTTGGGCAAGACGGCAGGAAAGGACGCGGCGGCGGGCAAGCCCACCTACCCTGCCCTGTTTGGGCTGGACCGGTCGCGTGCCATGGCGCATGACGCTCTCGAGACCGCACTGGCAGCCCTGACCCGCGCCGGCATCTCGGGACACCTGCCGGCGATCGCGCGCTGGGTCGTGCACCGCACGCACTAGGCCGACCATGCCCAAGGTCCGGCTCGACACGCTGCTCGTCGAACGCGGCCTCGCCGCCTCGCGCGAACGGGCCAGGGCGTTGGTGCTCGCCGGGCAGGTGCGGGTCGCCGGCCAGGTGACCGCCAAAGCGGGGACGCTGGTCGACCCGGCGGCCTCCCTCGACGTGGTCACACCAGACCACCCGTACGTCGGGCGAGGCGGTCTCAAGCTCGCGCATGCCCTCGACGCGTTTGGCCTCGACCCGTCGGGCTTGCGCGCGCTCGACATCGGCGCGTCGACGGGGGGCTTTACCGATGTCCTGCTGCGCCGTGGCGCGCGCGTGGTAGTCGCGCTCGACGTGGGGCGCGGCCAGCTGGCCTGGCCGATCCGGAGCGACCCGCGGGTCGTCGTCATCGAGGGCATGAACGCGCGGAATCTGTCGCCCGCACAGTTTCCTGAAGGGCTGCGCGAGTTCGATCTCATCACCATCGATGTCTCGTTCATCTCGCTGAGGCTGGTGCTGCCGGCCGTGCTGCCATTGGTCGCCCACGGCGGGTCGGTGATTGCCTTGGTCAAACCGCAGTTCGAGGCGGGTCGGGACGCTGTGGGACCGGGCGGCATCGTGACCGATCCCGTCGTCCACGCGCGGGTGCTCGACGACGTCCGTGCCTCAGCCCAGCAGGCGGGGTTCCGCGCGATCGCCGACACTCCTTCACCCATCACCGGCGCCGAGGGCAACCGCGAGTTCTTCCTGCTGCTCCGCTCCAAGGAGACCGAACCATGACATCGGCGCCCGTGGCTTCGTCACATCCTGTTCGTCGCATCGGGATCGTCGCCAAGCGGGGCATCCACGAGGCGGCGCCGACGCTCGACCACCTCGTCGGCTGGCTGTCGGCCCGTGGGGTCGAGCCGATTTTCGAGACCGACACGGCCGAACTGTCGAGCGAGGGCCATCGGGTCAAGACACTGAGTCGCGAGGACCTGCCCGCGGCGGTCGACCTCGTGCTGGTGCTCGGTGGCGACGGGACACTCCTCGGCATGGCCGATCGCATCGCCGCCGCTGATGCCCGAACCCCGATCCTGGGGGTCAACTTCGGCTCGCTGGGCTTCCTCACAGAGGTCACGTTGCCGGAGCTGCAGGAGTCCCTGGAAGCGGTGCTCGCGGGACGCGTACTGCTCGAAGACCGCCTCATGCTGCGGTCACACGTGACCCGCCACGACCAACGCCTCGCCGACCTCCTGGTG
>JAFNAJ010000089.1 GCA_017860085.1 Acidobacteriota bacterium
TTGTCGTTCGCCGGATGCTCGGCTCGACTTAGTACATCCCGCCCATGCCTCCGCCCTGAGGTGGCATGGCTTCCTTCTTCTCGGGAATCTCGGAGATCATCGCCTCGGTGGTGAGCAGCAGCGACGCGATCGACGAGGCGTTCTGCAGCGCCGTGCGGACCACCTTGGTCGGGTCGATGACGCCGGCCTTCACGAGATCCTCGTAGACCTCGGTCTGGGCGTTGAACCCCTCCTCGAACTTCATCTCCTTCACCCGCTGGACCACGATCGAGCCCTCGGCGCCGGCGTTCTGAGCGATCCAGCGCAGCGGCTCCTCGATGGCCTTCTTGACCATGTTGATGCCCACCTGCTGATCGTGCGATTCGCCCTTCAAGCCGTCGAGCACCTTGCTCGCGCGAAGCAGCGCGACCCCGCCGCCAGGGACGATGCCCTCCTCGACGGCCGCCTTCGTCGCGTGCATCGCGTCCTCGACGCGCGCCTTCTTCTCCTTCATCTCGGTCTCGGTGGCTGCACCGACCTTGATCACGGCGACGCCGCCAACGATCTTGGCGAGGCGCTCCTGCAGCTTCTCGCGGTCGTAGTCCGAGGTGGTCTCCTCGACCTGGGTGCGGATCTGCTTCACGCGACCCTCGATGGCCTGCTGGTTGCCCGCGCCCTCGACGATCGTGGTGTTGTCCTTGTCGATCGTCACCTTCTTCGCGCGCCCGAGGTCCTCGACCCGGATGTTCTCGAGCTTGATGCCGAGATCCTCGGTGATGGCCCGGCCGCCCGTGAGGATCGCGATGTCCTCGAGCATGGCCTTGCGGCGGTCACCGAAGCCGGGCGCCTTGACGGCCGCGGCCTGGAGCGTGCCACGCAGCTTGTTGACGACGAGCGTGGCGAGCGCCTCGCCCTCGACGTCCTCGGCGATGATGACGAGCGGCTTGCCCATGCGGGCCACCTGCTCGAGCACCGGGAGGAGATCCTTCATCGAGCTGACCTTCTTCTCGTGGATGAGGATCAGCGGATCCTCGAGCACGGTCTCCATCCGCTCGGGGTCGGTGACGAAGTAGGGCGAGAGGTAGCCGCGGTCGAACTGCATCCCTTCGACGACATCGAGCGAGGTCTCGAGCGTCTTGGCCTCCTCGACCGTGATCACGCCGTCCTTGCCCACCTTCTCCATCGCCTCGGCGATGATGGCGCCGATCGTCGGGTCGTTGTTGGCGGAGATCGCGCCGACCTGGGCGATCATGGTGCCCGTCACCGGCTTCGACACCCTCTTCAACTCGGTGATGATGGCCTCGACGGCCCTCTCGATCCCGCGCTTGAGGTCCATCGGGTTGGCGCCCGCGACGACGTTCTTGGCGCCCTCGCGGTAGATGGCCTGTGCCAGCACGGTCGCCGTCGTGGTGCCGTCACCGGCGATGTCGGACGTCTTGCTCGCGACCTCGCGCACCATCTGCGCGCCCATGTTCTCGAGCGGGTCCTTGAGGTCGATCTCCTTGGCCACCGTCACGCCGTCCTTGGTGATGGTGGGCGACCCGAACTTCTTGTCGAGGACGACGTTGCGTCCCTTCGGACCGAGCGTGACCTTCACGGCGTCTGCCAGTTGGTTGGCGCCGCGGAGGATCGCCTGACGCGCGTCCTCGCCGTAGATGATCTGCTTCGCCATGGATATGTGCTCCTCGTTCCCTTCAGGTTCGTATCGGCCTACTTCTTCTTGCTGGTCTCGACCACGGCCAGGACCTCGTCCTCACGCATGATGAGGTACTCCTCGCCTTCGATCTTGATCTCCTGCCCTGAGTACTTGCCGAACAGGATGGTGTCGCCCGCCTTGACGTCCAGCGGGATCACCTTCCCGTCGTCCTTCACTTTGCCGTTGCCCGCAGCGATGACCTTCCCCTGCTGGGGCTTTTCCTTGGCGGTGTCGGGGATGATGATGCCCCCCACCTTCTGCTCGGCTTCCTCGATGCGCTGGACGATGATGCGGTCATGTAGCGGTCTGACGTTCATGGATGCGCTCCACTTGAGAGAAAGGGACTGTAAACTCCTGCGCCCTCGGCCTGGCTCTTACCGGAGGGGCCCGGCGGGTTAGCACTCGCCGTGGGCAACTGCTAATTATAGCCGAGGGCGTTTAGCAGTCAAGCGGTCGGTCTGCCAAACCGGGAGATCGGGCGGCTCCGGCGGCTACCGGGCTCACCGGATCTTGAACTCGGCGATCTTGCGGCTCAGTGTGTTGCGGTGGATGCCGAGGGCGCCGGCCGTCTTGACCAGGCTCCCGTCACAGGCGTCGAGGGCCTGGACGATGAAGCGGCGTTCGAACTCCCGTCGGGCGTCCTCGAAGCGGATGCCGCGGGTCACCATCTCGGCCACGAGTCGATCGAGCTGGTCGCGCACCGTGCCCTCCCGCCGGCTGTGCGTCAGGTTGCCAGGTGGCGCCCAGTCAGGCGCTCGAAGGCCTCGACGTACTTGGCCCGGGTTCGCGTCACCACGTCGTCGGGGAGCGACGGAACCGGTGGCTGCTTGTTCCACCGGATGGACTCCAGGTAGTCGCGGACGAACTGCTTGTCGAAGCTCGGCTGCGGCCCGCCGGGGCGGTACGTGTCGGCTGGCCAGAATCGCGACGAGTCGGGCGTCAGCGCCTCGTCGATGAGGATGAGCTCGCGGATGCCGTCGCGGTCGTGGAGGCCGAACTCGAACTTCGTATCGGCCACGATGATGCCTCGCGCGCCCGCGTGAGCCGAGCCTCGTCGGTAAAGCTCGAGGGTCAGGTCGCGCGCGCGCGCCAGCACCTCGGCCCCGACGAGCTGGGCGGCCCGTTGCTCGCTGATGTTCTCGTCGTGGCCGCTCTCGGCTTTGGTGGCTGGCGTGAAGATCGGGTGGGGCAGGGCGGCCGACTCCGTGAGCCCGGCCGGCAGGGCGATGCCACACACCGAGCCGGTCTGCACGTAGTCCTTCCACCCCGACCCCGAAAGGTAGCCGCGTGCGACGCACTCGACGGGCAGCGGCTGCGTGCGACGCACCAGCATCGACCGCCCGCTCAGCACGTCGGCGTACGGACGTGCCACCACCGGGTACTCGTCAGGCTTCGTGGACACCAGGTGGTTGGGCACGACGTCACGAAGCAGCTCGAACCAGAACGCCGAGATCTGCGTCAGCACGCGGCCCTTGTCCGGGATGCCAGAGCCCAGGACGTAGTCGAACGCCGAGATGCGGTCGGTGGCGACGATGAGGAGGTACTCGTCGACCTCGTACACGTCGCGCACCTTGCCTCGACGCACCAGGCGGAGCGCAGGGAAAGCTGTCTCGAGAACGATGGGAGGACTGTGCACGGGGCTGACCGGGGGGCGAACGCCCACAGCTTACCCGAGCGGGCAGGCTCGGTCAAAAGCCGGGCGGGGTGACCTCACGGCCGCACGGTGATGTCGCCTCGCCGCGACCGCACCTTCACGGTGCGGCCGCCCGCCCCCGTGCTGCCCGACGCCTCCGTCACCGTGTCGCGCGTGGTGATGCGGAGGGTCCCTTCCGGTGCACGGACCGTGGCGTCTTCGGCGCGGAGGTCGTAGCGCGCACCCACCGTCCCGCCCACCTGCAGCTCGACGGGAGCGTCTTCCGCCGTGACGTCCATCGTTCCGGCCCCCGTGACTCGGAACGTCAGTCGGCAACGGCGGCTCTCGCCGCGCACGTCGCCAACCTCCTCGCGCACTGTGAGGTGGCCATCGGACGCGTCGAACGAGAGCGGGCCCGCGAGCCGCTCCAGCGACCAGTCGGCGCGCTCGCCCTTGAGCGTGACGCCGCCCCCGATGTCCCGGAGCAGCCACTGACCGTCGTCAGCCTCACCCTTCACGGTGCCGGCCACGCGTTCCACTCGGACGTCGACGCGGCGCGTGGTGAGATCCACGGCATCGACATCGCTGATCTCCACGTCGCCGTCGCGCTGGTTGCCCTTGACCAGGCCGCGAACGTCTCCCACGAGCACCGTGGTGCGACGGGCCTCGAACTCGAGGCCCGCCACGCGACGCGCCTCGAGCCGGCCTCCACGCATCGTGATGTCGACGACCAGACGCTGGGGCACTTGCAGCTTCAGTTCCAGTCGTGGCAAATGTTTCATCTCAGGGCGCTCCACGGTGACTCGCAGCGTGTCGGTGCCCGTGTCGGTGCGCAGGGTCGTGGCAGCCGCAAACCCCTTGGCCTGGGTCTCGTCGGCGCCGAAGACCGTGCCGCGCAGGTCGGCGACCACCTCGTCTCCCTCGGTGCCCTCGATGACGACCGTGCCAGAGATCTCTCCGAACTCAACCCGCGTGACCGTGGACGGCGCCGCCACCTTCGCCGACGCGCTGGCCTCCGCCGCTGTGTCGTGCGACTGGAGCCCTGAACGAATGTTGTCCAGCGTCCGCTGGAGGGAAAAGCCCTGGGCCCCTGGTTCGGCCGGCGGGGCTGTCAGCCTCCAGACGACGAGACCCACGACCACGAAGGCGCCGATGAGCAGTAACTCCCTCTTCCCCATAGACTTGGCCTGAGCAGTATAGTAGAGTGCCGCGCGGCGGGCATCATCCGCCGCATTCCCCGTACGCAATGCGCGCCCATCTGCGAACCCTGCTGGTCATCGCCTGCACCGTCGGGCTCCTGGCCTTGTTCCTCCGCCAGGTCGACCTCGGGGCCGTGGCGCGCGAGATCGGAGAGGCCTCCTGGCTTGAACTCGTTCTGGCGCTCGGCTTTACAGCCCTCGTTTACGTCATCCGCGCGGCCCGGTGGCGGGTGATGCTGCTGCCCGTCGGGCGCACGCGGTTCTCGACGGCGTTCAGGACCACGGTGATTGGCTTCGCCGCCAATTCCCTTCTGCCGGCGCGCGCCGGGGAGTTCCTGCGGCCGTACCTGCTGGCCCGGCGCGAGGGCCTCAGCGCGACTGCCACGTTTGCCACGATCATTCTCGAACGCCTGCTCGACTTGGCCACCGTGCTCCTGTTTCTGGCCGCGTTCGTGTTCTTCTTCGACCCGGGCATGTCTCGGGCCGATTCGGCCACCTACGCGGCTGTGAAGTTCGGGGGGACGCTCGCCGGGGCTACCTCCCTTGTGGGGCTGGTGGTGATGTTCATTCTGGCCGGCCACCCCGAGCGCCTCGGGCAGGTCGTCCATCGCGTGGTCAGCGTGCTGCCAGCCCGCCTGGCCCAGGCTGTCGCCCGGTTCGCGCGCACGTTCGCGGAGGGACTCGCCGTGATGCGCCGGCCTGGTCCCCTTGCGTGGTCGTTGCTCCTGTCGGTGCCGCTGTGGCTCGCGATCGCCGCGGGCATCTGGCTCGTCTCGCGTGCGTTTCATGTGACGATGCCGTTCACTGGTTCGTTCCTCGTGATTGCGCTCCTCACAGTCGGGGTGGCCGTGCCGACGCCTGGCGCGGTCGGCGGGTTCCACTACGCCTACCGTGTCGCCGCCACGGCGTTCTTCGGTGTTCCCAACGAGCGTGCGGTCGGCGCGGCCATCGTCCTGCACGCCGTGTCGTTCGTCCCGGTGACGGTGCTCGGGCTGATCTACATGTTCCAGGATGGCCTCAGCCTCACGAGGGCCCGGGACCTGGCCGAGCAGGAGCGCCACGAACTGGACGAGGCCAGCGGCCGCGAAGAGGAGCCCGAGCCGGGAGACCCTGGCGGGCCGGCACAAGGGAGGGTGGCCCGGTGAAGTGCCCATATTGCGGTCATTCAGGCGACAAGGTCGTCGATTCCCGGGAGAGCCGGGAGGGCGAGGTCATCCGCCGCCGGCGGGAGTGCCTCGACTGCGGCCGGCGATTCACGAGCTACGAGCGAATTGACGAGATCCCGTACATGGTCGTCAAGAAAGACGGCACTCGTGAAAGATTCGAGCGCCAGAAGCTGATTGCGGGTATGCTAAAGGCCTGCGAGAAGCGGCCCGTCAGCGTGGCCGCCCTCGAGGCCGTCGCCGACCGCATCGAGACGACCCTGCAGGACCGGCCCGAACGAGAGATGTCGACCGCCGAGGTGGGTGAGCTCGTGATGCAGGAGTTGAAGCTCCTCGACAAGGTGGCCTACGTGCGCTTCGCATCCGTCTATCGCCACTTTCGAGACATCGGCGAGTTCATGACCGAACTCAACCACCTGCTGAGCACGAGGGAATGAAGACACGCGTGTCCAGCCCCTTCGTGTCCCGCGTGTTCTCGGCGCCGATGATGGCGGCCGTGGCGCTCGTGCTGCTGACGGCGCCGATCCTCGCGCAGGTCATCCGCATCACACCGCTGGCGCGTGAGGACCGGTTGCTGGTCTCCTTCGACGTGAGCGAGACCTTCACCGAAGACCTGCGCGAAGCCATCCAGAGTGGATTGCCCACGTCGTTTGCGTACGACGTCGAGTTGCGGCGCGCGACACCCCTCTGGGTCGACCGCCTCGTCTCGTCGGCACGCGTGGCGGCGACCGTGCGATTCGACAATCTCACCCGCCGGTATCACGTGACGGTGATGCACGACGGTCGCGTCGAGCTCACCGAGGTGACCGAAGACGAGGCGGTGGTCCGGGAGTTGGTCACGTCGTTCCAGCGGCTTCCGCTGTTCAGCACGCGCCAGCTCGAGGTGAACGCCGACTACTACCTGCGTGTTCGTGCCCGGACCAGTCCGCGGAGCCAGTGGTCGATGTTGCCCTGGGACCGCGCGGCTGCGCTCGGCAGCGTCCGGTTCACGTTCATCCCGCAGTAGACCCACGCGGGACCGGCAGGGTCCACCGCCGCCGATGGCCGATCCGGTTTCCGGTCCGCCCACGCGTTCCGCGCCGTTGAACGGCGTGCCGCCCTCGCGGCCTCCGCGTCGCCCGTTCCGTGACAATCCCCGGCTGATCCTGGTCTGGATCGCGGTCCTGCTGGCCGCGCTCATCGCGCTCATCGTGCTGGCCGAGCGGTCGGCGCAGTTCTCCCCCGACTTTCTCAGCGAGGTGGTCCTCTACGCGCTGACCGTCGCCGACCTCACGATCCTGGTCGCGCTCGGGTTCGTGCTCGCGCGCAACGTGATCAAGCTGATGGTCGAGCGCCGGCGCGGCCTGCCGTTCGCGCACTTCCGCTCGAAGCTCGTGCTGGCCCTGCTCGGCTTCACCATCGTGCCGGCGCTGCTGGTGTTGCTGGTGGGGAGCGAGCTCATTCGCAACAGCGCATCACGCTGGTTCAGTACCCCGGTTGACGAGGTGTTGACGTCGGCCCGGGAGATCGCGAGTGAGTACTACCGCCAGCGTGAGACCGACCTTGGACGAGAGGCCGAGCACCTCGCGGGGGAGCTGGCCAGGATCGACCTCGCCAGCGCCGACCTCGAAACCGTCCGGACCATCGCGACGCCCGTGGTGACTGGCCAGCATGCTGGCATGGTCGAGATCTACCGTGCCGACCCGGCCGGGTCGCGGGGCAGCGTGGTCTCGGTGCTCGACCTGGCCGCGCCGCAGATGCCCCGCACGTTCTCGCGGGCCGTGGCCGACCGATTGGCGTCGCAGGTGATCTCGGGCACCGGCGAACGTGCCGTGCTCGAGCCCCTCGGTGATGGGGGACAGCTCGTGCGGGTGGCGGCCACCATCCGCCCGGCGTCCGACCGGCCACCGACAGGCGTGGTGGTGCTCTCGACGCACCTCGAGGGTGAACTCGCCCGCAACGCCCGGCGCATCGTCGAGGCCTACGAGGGGTATCAACAGGTACGTGTACTGCGGCGGCCGCTGGAAGGCGTGTACCTGTCCTTCTTCCTGATGATGACGCTGCTCATCCTGGTCAGCGCGACGTGGCTCGGGCTGTATCTCGCCAAGCGCATCACGCGCCCTGTCCAGCGCCTGGCCGCCGCGGCCAAGGAGATCGGGGCCGGGCACCTCGACCATCGGATCGAGCCAGAGACGCGGGACGAGTTCGGGTCGCTGGTCGAGGCGTTCAACGCCATGGCCAGCGAGCTCGCCGTCAGCCGGCGGGGCCTCGAGCGGTCTCAGCTCGACCTCAAGGAGAAGAACCTCGAGATCGAGGCCCGTCGTCGTTACATCGAGGCCATCCTCGACCGCATCGCCACGGGTGTCGTGTCGATCGACGCTGAGGGCCGGGTCGCGACCGTGAACGGAGCGGCATCGCGACTCCTGCGACTCGGTCGCGAGGCCATTGGCCAGCCGGCGGCCTCGGTGTTCGGGCGCGACGACCTGGTACCCCTGGCGCGCCTCGTCGACCGGGCGGGACGCGACGGGCACCGCGAGGTGGGAGGGCAGGAGGTGGCGCTCGTGCTCGAGGATCGCGAGGTCTTCCTGGCGGTGGCGATCACGCCGCTGCCCACCGAAACCGGCGGCCAGGGGCTGGCCGTCGTCCTCGATGACGTCACCCCCCTCATCCGGGCTCAGAAGGTGGCCGCGTGGCGCGACGTGGCTCGTCGCCTGGCCCACGAAGTGAAGAACCCGCTCACGCCCATCCAGCTGTCGGCCGAGCGCCTGCGCAGGCACTTCGCCGCGGCGCCCGAGCCGACCCGGCGGCTGGTTGACGAGTGCTCGAGCACCATCATCGAGGAGGTCGACTCGCTCAAGCAGCTGGTCGACGAGTTCTCGCAGTTCGCCCGCATGCCGGCGCCACGGACGGTGCCTTCAGACGTCAACCAGCTCGTGCGCGATGCGCTCGGGCTCTACCGCGGGCTGTTCCAGGAGCTGCGCATCGAGCCGCGGCTCGCACCGAGC
>JAFNAJ010000476.1 GCA_017860085.1 Acidobacteriota bacterium
CTGGCCACGGTTCCGAATGCGGTCATCACGATGACCGGGATCTCCGGGTTGAGCTTGCGCAGGCCGTCGAGCAGGTCGATGCCGGTCTTGGCCGGCATCCGAAGGTCCGTCAGCACCAAGTCCAGCGACCTGGTCGCGGCCAGCTTGAGGGCCTCGTCAACGCTGCCCGCCGCGCTCACCTCGTGTCCCCGCTTTCGCAGGAATCCCGCGAGCACGTGGCGCTGCGCGTCCTCGTCGTCAACGACCAGGATGTGGTGATCGGGCATCGGTGGCCTCCACGACGGTCCGTGGGAGATAGATGCGCATGACGGTCCCGGCCCCGGGCGTGGACTCGACGTCGAGCGTCCCGCCGTGCGCCGTGACGATCTGCTGGGTCACGGCGAGGCCGATCCCTGTGCCGTCGGACTTGGTGGTGAAGTACAGGTCGAAGATTCTCGGCAGGACCTCGGGCTCGATGCCCCGGCCGGTGTCGCCCACCTCCAGGACGTGTTCTCGTGCCGTGCCGCGACTGGCGAGCCACACGCGTCCGCCGGGCGGAGTTGCATCGATGGCATTGCGGAGAAGGTTGTCGAGGGCCTGCCGCATCTGCGTGGCATCGAGCACGACCTCGCCCGTGCTGGCGACGTCGATGTCCAGGGTCAGGCCGCGCGCGCCCGCCATCGGGCGGGCGGCGTCGGCCACACTCGACAGGAAGGCGGCCAGGTCGGTTGCGCGTGGCGCAAGTCGAGGGGGACGCGCGACGTCGAGGAAGTGCTGCACCGTCTCGTTGATCCGGTGTGACTCGCGCTTGATGACGTCGACCAACTCCGCGGACTCGGCAAACGACGGGTCGCGCGCGCGCTCGCCGGTGAAACACTCGCGTTCGAGCCGCTGCGCGCTCATCGCGATGGCGTTGAGCGGATTGCGAATCTCGTGCGCGACACTCGAGGCCAGTTCGCCCATCGCCGCAAGCCGATCGCGTCGCCGCAAGGCCTCCTGAGCCCGAGCGTGCTCTTCGGTCAGGGAGCCGTAGGCACGGCGGAGCCACACGAGGCCAAAGCCAAGCGCACCCAGCACGACCGCGCCGGTGAGCGACACGGCCAGCCGGCCCAGGGTCCGCCGTTCGGCTCGCTTCAAGCTGTCGAGTCGCAGGCCAAGCTTCAGCGTCGCAGTCTCGTCGGGACCGATCTCGATCGGTCCCCGAACCTCCATGATCGTGCCATCCGTGGAACGGAACCATTGCTCGGTCGGATCGCTGCCGGGGACCTTCTCAGGTTCCAGCGAGGCGTCGGGTGTCGGAGGCTCTCCGTGCGCTCGCGTGACGTCACCGTGGGTGAACTCGACGTACGCCACGTGCTCGACGCTGGCCACGATGTCGTCGAACAGCTTCTCGAGCGAGGACTGGCGATGCAGCTCGGCCACCGCACTGGCGTCGACGGTGAGGACGATCGCGCCGCCGTTGGCGCGACGTACGCCCGCTGCGAGCCGGGCGCTGCCGCCACGGCCCTCGTGCACGCCGGTTGTCGTTTCAGACACGTCGCCGGACAGGAGACGGTCGGCCACGGTCGAACCAGGGCCGCCAGGGCCGCCGCCGGCCCCGGCCCACGGCGGGCGCCCGGCTCCTCGTGCCGACCCCGGCCCGGGTTGCCCGGACCCGGGACCTCCGCCGAAGGCCGGCACCGCGATCTCCCGAGAACCGTCGGGCGCCAGGACCAGCACACGCACGAGCTCGTTCTTCTTCAGGAACTCCTGGAGCCGTGGCTCGGCGAGGGGCCGCTCCCGATCGAGTTCCGCCAGCAGGCGTGCACTGTCGAGCAAGCGCGTCGTGAGCTGGGCCTCGGCGCTGCGGGCGGCCGCGTCGTTCGAGCGGGCTGCCGCCGCCACGGTGTCGCGCAGCGAGGCCGCCTCGGAGCGCAGCAGCCCAAGCAGCTCTCGCCGCGTGGACGAGTAGTCGAGCCAGCCAACCAGGATCAGCGCAACGGCCAGCGCGAGGCCCAGCAGGAGCACGCCGGGACCGCGCGTGACGAGCCGCCGCAGGATGGTGCCGTCCACGGGCCACACGCCTCCGTTTTGGAGATGCGGGGGTGAGGCGAACGTTGCGCGAACTACTGGCCGTCGGCCGGCTTCAGCGTCTTGTCGAACCCGCGCACGTACCTCGCGAGCGCCTGGATCTCGGGATCGGTGAGCTTCTTCGCGAATGGAAGCATGGCCGTGCCCTTGACGCCGTTCTTGATGACGGTGGCCACCTGCTCGACGGAATTCCCGTGGACCCAGACACCGTCGGTGAAGCTGGCGTTCTTCACTGCGGTGTTGTTGCCGTTGGCCATGTGGCACATGAGGCAGTGTTTCTTATAGAGCGCCGAGGCGTCGCTTGCCGCCGCGGGCTGGGCGCGGAGGGCGGGGGACGCCAGGAGCGTGACGAGCGCAGCCGACAGGCCCACAAGCCCCAGCGCGTGCGGTATTCGCATCATGTCAATCTCCAAGCCTTCGCTGTGAAACCCGAGTTCCCAGCCCCAGGCCCTGCTAGACCGTGTGCGCTCGGATCTGCCGGTTCAGGTGGTGGTGCTGCCGCCGGATCGCCTTCAGCCGGTCGTAGTCCTTGGCCTCCAGTGCCGCGGCGCGCGCGGCCTTCAGCGCCCGCAACTTCGCCTTCAACGACGCCTTGTCGATGCCCTCGACGTGGTGGTGCACGTGCGTGTCGATTCCGAGCGCCT
>JAFNAJ010000477.1 GCA_017860085.1 Acidobacteriota bacterium
TGACCAACAAGGATCTCGAAGAGATGGTCGAGACGAGCGACGAGTGGATCCTGCAGCGCACCGGCATCCGCGAACGCCACATCGTGGATGCAGGCGTGGCCACGTCGGACCTGGGCGCGGCGGCCGCGCGCACGGCGTTGGAACGGGCGGGCGTGTCGCCGGAAGACGTCGAGCTGATCGTCGTCGGCACGACCACCCCGGATACCGTCTTTCCGAGCACGGCCTGCCGGGTGCAGCACAAGATCGGGGCTTCGCGGGCATGGGGCTTCGACCTGCACGCGGCCTGTTCGGGCTTCACGTTCTCGCTGGCGACTGCTGCGCAGATGGTGGCGAGCGGTGCGCACGACTGCGCGTTGGTCATCGGCGCCGATGTGATGTCGAGCATCATCGACTACACCGACCGCACCACGTGCGTGCTCTTTGGAGATGGCGCGGGCGCCGTCGTCCTGACGCCGTCGGAACGCGACGATATTGGCGTGCTCGACTTCGAGCACCAGGTGGACGGCAGCGGCGGCGACGCGCTTTGCATGCCCGCCGGCGGGAGCCTGCGCCCGGCGTCGTTCGAGACGGTGGAGAAGCGGCTGCACTACGTGAAGCAGGACGGGCAGGTCGTCTTCAAGTTCGCGGTGAAGAACACCGAGGACATCTGTCGCCGGATTCTCGAGAAGAACGGGCTGACAGGCGCCGACGTCGATCTGTTCGTGTCTCACCAGGCCAACCGCCGCATCATCGAGTCGGCGGCCCAGCGGCTTGGGATGGATCAGAACAAGGTCATCATCAACATCGAACGATTCGGCAACACGACGGCCGGTACGATCCCGCTCGCCCTGCAGGATGCACTCGACGAGGGTCGCTTGAAGAAGGGCGACCTCGTGCTCCTGGCCTCGGTTGGCGCCGGTTTCACCGTGGGATCTGTACTGCTGCGCTGGGCTTACTGAGACGGATTGGCCGGCCCGCCCGTCTGGAGCCTCATCACGACGACCGATCGGGGCACGAGCGAGTAGGGCTGGCCGGGCTGCAGCTCACGCACCAGATCTGCGCCGATGTGAGACGTGTCGAACGCGGTGATCCACCGCGCCCCGTTCGTCTCGGCCGGGAGCGTGAAGTCAACAGCCTGGTCGGAGGCGTTGAGCAGCACGAGCAGGGTCTCGTCAGTGATGGGCCGGCCGCGGCCGTCGGTCTCATCCATGGCGTCGCCAGCCAACCGGACGCCGATGCACCGCGCCTGCGGGCTGTTCCAGCCGTCGTCGGTCATCTCGTGGCCCTGCGGACCGAACCACGCCAGGTCTTTCACCTCGGCCCCGCGGATCGGACGACCCTGGAAGAACCCGCGGCGGCGCAACACGGGGTGCGCCTTCCTGAAGGCAATCACGCGTCGGACGAAGGCGAGGAAGTCGTCCTTCGTCTGGTTCGACGACCAGTCAAGCCAGTTGAGCTCGTTGTCCTGGCAGTAGGGGTTGTTGTTGCCCTTGCGTGGGTGGCTCAGCTCGTCACCCGACGTCAGCATCGGCACGCCTTGCGAGAGCATCAGCGTCGCGACGAAGTTGCGCTTCTGCCGCTCGCGGGCCACGACGACGGCCGGGTCGTCGGTGGGACCCTCGACGCCGAAGTTGTAGCTGAGGTTCTCGTTCTCGCCGTCGCGATTATCCTCGCCGTTGGCCTCGTTGTGCTTCTCGTTGTAGCTCACCAGATCCTGCAGAGAGAAACCGTCGTGCGCCGTCACGAAGTTGATGCTCGCCGACGGCCGGCGCCCGCTGCGGGCGTACAGGTCGCTGCTGCCGGCCAGTCGCGTCGCCAGCTCCGAGACCACGCCGCCGTCGCCACGCCAGAACCGGCGGATGGTGTCGCGGTACTTGGCATTCCACTCGGTCCAGCCCGCCGGGAAGTTGCCGACCTGGTAGCCACCCTCGCCCAGGTCCCAGGGTTCGGCGATGAGTTTGACCTGCGACAGAACGGGATCCTGGTGAATGATGTCGAAGAACGCGCCGAGCTTGTCCACCGCGTACAGCTCCCGGGCCAGCGCACTCGCGAGGTCGAAACGGAAGCCGTCGACATGCATCTCGAGGACCCAGTAGCGCAGGCTGTCCATGATGAGCTGCAGTACGCGCGGGCTTCGCATGTTCAGCGTGTTGCCGCACCCCGTGAAGTCCTCATAGAGGCGCGGATTGCTCGGCACGAGGCGGTAGTAGGCCCAGTTGTCGATGCCGCGCAGCGACAGCGTGGGGCCCAGCTGGTTGCCCTCGGCGGTGTGGTTGTAGACCACGTCGAGGATCACCTCGAGGCCGGCGGCGTGCAGGGCTCGCACCATCATCTTGAACTCGCGAACCGAGTCGAGCGCCGTGCGGGCAACCGAGTAGCGCAGGTCGGGGGCGAAGTACGAGAGCGTGTTGTAGCCCCAGAAGTTGGTCTGCTTGCGCTTGACGAGGTGCCACTCGTCGGCGTGATGGTGGATGGGCATCAGCTCGATCGCCGTGACGCCGAGCCGCCTGAAGTGATTGAGCGCCGGCTCGGACACGAGCCCGAGATAAGTGCCCCGCAGGTCTTCCGGGATGTCGGGGTGGCGCTTGCTGAAGCCCCGGACGTGCGTCTCGTAAATCACCGTGTCGTGCCACGGCGTGCGCGGCGGGCGATCGTCGCCCCACGTGAACGACGGGTCGATCACCGCCCCGAGCGGCGCGTACGCCGCCGTGTC
>JAFNAJ010000090.1 GCA_017860085.1 Acidobacteriota bacterium
CGCCAGGCCAACCGCATGATCCAGATCTACTCGACACTCCACGCCAACATCCAGGACGCGTTCAACAGAGGTGGCGTCGAGATCATGTCGCCCCACTACAGCTCGCTTCGTGACGGCAACACGACGACCATCCCGGCCGACCACCTGCCGGCCGATTATCGAGCCCCGGCGTTTCGGGTCGACGGGCCGGGCACGCGGTCGCGGCAGGACGAGTAACGAATCACGGGATGCAGACCATCAGGTCCGGCGCAAGAGGTGACGGCACGTCACTCCACCCAGTGGAGCACATTGCGGACGATGGACCAGCGAGGCCTCGATTTCACGGCATCCTGCCCCAGGATCCAGTGGCGGTAGAGCTTGTCGATCGTGCCGTCGCGTCGCTTCAGCTCGATCCACGTGTTCACGAATGACTCCCAGCGGTCGCCGTGCCCGAACAACGGGTACGCGAGCGGCACCTTGATGGGATCCGGCTGCGGGATGACGACCGCGAACTCCGGGTGGAGCAGCGTCATCACCGACGCCCGCTCGGCCGGCAGGAGAAAGGCGTCGAACTTCCCGAACGCCCCCACGATGTCGCGGATCGGGACGACCTCGATGTCGAGCGCCGGCGCGCGAGCCCGAACCTCCTGCACGTAGTAGGGCAGATCCGGCGCCCCCACTCGCATCGAGCTCAACGTGCGGATGGCCTCCCAGGTGGAGAACCGATCGCGCAAGTGGTCCTTGACGAGCCAACCGAGCGTCTCGTCGAGGTACGGCTCGGAGAACACGACCGCGGAGGCCCGGAGGGGCGTTACCGGTATGCCCGACATGGCAAGGTCGCACCCGCCGCGTTCCAGCACGGCCGGCAGGTCGTCGAGCACCGTCTGGACGAACTCCAGCCGCGCGCCCAGGTCGTGGGCGAGGCGGTGCGCCATCTCGACGTCGAATCCCGTCAGCTGTCCCTGCTCGTTCGAGTAGGCGAACGGCAGGCGGTCGGGCAGCACGCAGACGCGCAGCGCGCCGCGACGGCGGATGGCATCCGCGTGCGAGCCTGAAGCGGCTGGAACGTCGACCTCCGGGACTGCCGGCAGCACCCGCGCCTCGATCGGCTCGAACACTGTTCGCATGCCGTAGACGACCTTCGCGCCCTGGAATTCCTGTCTGAGGGCGCTGGCAAAGAGGACCCGTAGGCCACCGATCGTCGCAGCGGTGAGAACCGCGGTCATGACGGCAAACCGCAGCAGGCGGCCAACGTTCACCGTGAGCCGCCCGGTGACCGCAGCGCTCCCCAGCAGCGCGACCGCTACGGTGTGGAGGGCCGCGAGCAGCGCCCCGAAGCGGGCGTTGATCACACCCGTCGCCAGGTAGAGCTGAAACGTGTCGGCCGGGATGCGGAACAAGTCGAGCAGGAAGGGCACGGCCGCGTTCAGGCTGCCGAAGAAGGTGAGCAGCCCCGTCAGCGCCAGGCGGGGGTACTCGAACAACCGGACCGACACGTCGGCGAACCAGCCCGCAAACAGGATGAAGCTCAACGACAGCAGCTTCCCTGTGTGCGGAAAGTTGAATGACGCGGGGACGATCACATCGGGCAGGTCGCTGGCGTGCTGGTCGGTGAGGCCGTGCTTCGCCAGCAACTCCTTGCACGCCTCGATCAGCATCGGCAGCACGATGAACAGGTCGCCCGCCATGAACGCCGTGAGCAATGCGGCCCGAGTCCTGCCGAGGACCTCGCGGTACCCGATGGGCGTGAGCGTCGACACCAAGCCGGGAAGCACCCACACTGAAACGAGCAGCGCGATCGCCACGTAGGTGAGCAGGTAGACCTGGATGTTCTCGATTTGCTCGACCTTCAAGGTGCCTGCGGCGTTTGCCGCAATCGCGAACATGCCATACGGGGTCAACTGGACCACGAAACGCGTCGCACGGCTGACGAGCGCGTTGGCAGCCAGGAGAACGTCGAGCAGCACCTGCTTGCGGTCGAGGCCGATCATCGCGATGCCGAGGACGACCGCAAACAGCACGACGGCCGGCACGACGCCGTTGGCCAGCGAATGAAACGGGTTCGACGGGATGAAGAGGTCGACGAAGTTGAATGGATGCGGCTTCTCGAGGAGGGCGGTGCTGAAGAAGCTCGCGTTCACTTGCGCCGGGAACGCCAGCGGGAACAGCATGGCGAAACCGATGGCGATCACCCAGAGCCCGACGAGCACCGCCCCAACCCTGAGCCCGAGGCGCTTGGCTTGCGCGGCATCCAGCGACCCCAAGCTCGAGATGATCGAGATCGTCACGTACGGCAGGACGGTCATCTGGAGCAGCTTGATGAAGCCGTCTGCGAACACCTTCAGCGGAGCGACGATCTCGCCGAGGAAGAGCCCCACCGCGAGGCCCGAGATGAGGCCGACGAGGACCCTGGTCGAGAAACTCATAGCCGCCACCACCATCGCGAGCCGACCGGGCGCCTTGCTACTTCTCACCCTTGGGCTTCTTCTCGGTGATCGTCGTCAGCCGCGTCGGCTCCTGGCCGTAGATCTCGATCTGAAGCTTGCCGTCCTTGACCGAGAGCGTCGATTGGCCCAGCAGCTTGCCTTCTCCCTTGTCGCTGCCAGCCGGGAAGCGCATCTCGATGAGGCTGAAGGCGTAGTCCATCGTTCGCGTCTGGGCGCGGGCGGCGAGGAAGCTCACCGGCTTGTCGGTGGCGATGACGATCTGCCGAGTGCCGTCCGACAGCTTGTTCTCATGCGCGTACTTCAGGTCCCAGCCCATGCTGTTGGGCGTTCGGATGAAGCCCACACGAGGCTCGATGTCCTGAAGCGCTGTCAGCAGCTTGTCCTGGTCCTTCGGGCGATCGGTCGTGGTCTTCACGAGCGCCACGATCGACTGCCGTTCTGCGTCCGTGCTCCATCGCTCGATGGTGATGTCGACGACACCGGACATGCCTCCTCCCTGCATCTGCACGGCGAACGCCGAGAAGCGCAGGGGGTCCTTCTTCGTGGGCTCGCGCTCCGTGGACGGCTGCTGCGCCAGCACGGGCGTGACGGCGATGGTCGCGACCGCGACCACGGTTCCAAGCAAGCGACGATGATTCCTGAACATGGGGACCTCCTCCTGGCTCGTGTGAGCCATCGTTCGTGTCACAGCTCTGCCGTGCGCGTCTCCTCTGCCTTCCGATGCAGCGACAGTCGGAGCAGGCTCGCCACCGCGAGCCAGGCGGCCACGAGCACGACGTTCACGGCGGCGAAGGCGGGCACCGCGAACGCCAGGCGCTCACCGGCGAAGACGATCCCGGCCTGGATGACATCGCCCGCGCGCATGAAGAACGAGTCCACGGCCTGCTTGGCCTTGTACTTCGCTTCGCGGCTCGTGGGCAGCCACAGCGCCTGTTTGGTGGTGTTGCCGAGCGAGTAGTCGATGCTGTTGTCGGCCACCTTCAGCCAGTTCATGAGCTGAATCGACGGCGCGCGCAGCATCAGCAGGTAGCCCACCCCGGCCACGATCGGGTGAATGAGCAGCGCCCTGCCCACGCCCAGGTACTTGAACACCCGCGAGACGACGAACATCTGCAGCAGGAAGCCGAGCAGGTTCACCGTGCTGAACAGGCGGCTGTAGGTCTCACCGATGAACTGCTCGCGCGCGGCGGCCACGTCGGCACCGGTCCCGTGAATCGCGTGGGCCTGCTCGACCACGTAGCGCCCGAACAGGTACTCGCCCGACGTGTTCACGACGTTGAGCAAGACGGTCATGATCGCGATGAGCATCAGGTAGCGGTCCTTGCGAATCAGCTCGAAGCCCCCCTCCTTGCCCAGGGGCTTCGCCGCCGCGGCGACGAGCTCGCGGGGCTCCGCCCGAGTCGCCACGCGGCTCACGATGCGGGCGAGCAGCGTGCAGACCACGAGGATGGCGGCGGCAGCCAGCAACAGGCGCATCGGGCCCGCCGTCCCCATGAGCTGTCCGGCCCGCACCGACCCGACCCACGCCCCGAGGCTGCTGCCCACGCCGATGAGCGGGAAGATCCGCTTGCCCTGCTCCGGCGTGAACAGGTCGTTGGCGAACGCCCAGAACTGTGCGATCACCATCACATTGAAGATACCGACCCAGAGGAAGTAGGCGACCCCGATGTGCAGCCCAGCCTGGTAGGCCGCGGCGAACAGCAGCACGTTCGCCACGAAGAACAGCGTCACCCAGGTGACGAGCCGCTCTCGATTGACCTTCGAAGCGAACGCCCCGTACGCGGGGACCAGTACGAGCAGGAGGAGCGCCTGTCCTGCCGACGAGTAGCTCTTCACCTCGGCGCCGCCCTCGCTGAGGATGAACACCTCGCGAGCGGTCTTCAGCTCGTAGTACGCGGCGAGGATGAGGAACATCACCAGCGTCATCAGCAGCGCGCCCGCCGCTTCCTCCCGGCGGACATCGGCGATTGGCGACAGCACCCGCTCGACGAGCGTCTTCTGTCGTGGGGCCACGTGCCCCTCTTCCGTGCGGCCGGGCGTTTTCTCGACAGGGGTTTGCATCATGGCATCTCTATCCTAGGGCCTTCGCGCTCTTTTCCTCGCCCTTGTAGCACAGCTCGGTCCTCTCCAGCCACGAGTAAGTCCCAGGCATCTGCTGACTCCGCACCCCAGGGGCCGTCGGGGACCCAGACCCAAGGGCCTCAATCGGGGTGCTGTTCCGGGGCCTGAGAACGAAGGCCAAGGATCTGGCATATCTGTTCCATAATGTGTCACGGCTTGCGAGTGTCCCCGAAGGGACAACGGTCGAGGAGGCAACCACATGATCCGATTCGTCATCGGGCGGCGGGCGGCTGGGCGGGCGAGCCTCGCCCTCGCGTTGACATGGGCGGCGACCCTCGGGGTGGCGCAGGTGGCGTCGGCCCAGGCGCCGGCCGAGGGGGAAGACACGCGCGCTGGCCGCATCGCAGTGCAGCAGCAAGCCAAGTCCGGCGAGCTCAAGCCCTACGAACCCAACAAGGCCGAGATCTGGGTCAAGAAACTCGAAGAGCAGTTCCTGACGGGGGCCCTCAAGTGGCACCCGTTCTTCGATAGCGCCTACGCCGGCGGCGGGTTCACGCTGGGCGCGGGCTACCTCACGCATGTCAGCGACTACAACACGCTCGACGTGCGTGGGAGCATCACGTTCACCGGCTACAAACGCCTCGAGGCCGAGTTTCTCGCGCCCCGGTTGTTCGGCCGACGCGGCACGCTCTCGGTGATCGGAGGCTGGCGCGAGGCGACCCAGGTTGGCTTCTATGGTTTCGGCACCGGCAACACGTCGAAGGACGACCGGGCCAACTACAGCTTCACCCAGCCGTACGGCGCGGCCACGCTGGAGGTGTGGCCGACGCGGAAGTGGCTGGTGCTCGTGGGTGGCGTCGACTACTCGCAGTGGGACGTGGGCGAGGGCGGTGGCTCGGCCCCGTCCGTGGAGGAGGTCTATACGCCTGAGACGCTGCCAGGGCTGGGGGCGAAGGTCACCTACCTGCACGCGCTCGGCACGGCGGCCTTCGACTGGCGGGAGTCGCCCGGCTACACGCGTCGCGGCGGCCATTACGGGGTCACCTTCCACGAGTACTCGGACACCGACGACACCTACAGCTTCCGCCAGGTGGACTACGAGGCGATCCAGCACATCCCGCTGTTCCGTGAAGCCTGGGTGCTCTCGCTGCACGGCCGGGTGCAGACCACCTACGCGGACGACGACCAGGTGATTCCCTTCTTCATGCTGCCGTCGCTCGGCGGCGGGTCGAGCCTCCGCGGGTTCACGAGCTGGCGCTTCCGCGACCGGCACAGCCTGCTGCTCCAGGCCGAGTGGCGCGTGCTGGTCAACAGCTTCTTCGACACGGCCCTCTTCTACGACGCGGGGAAGGTGACCGACAGCCGGTCGGATCTCGATCTCGAGGACCTGAAGAGCGACTATGGCATCGGATTCCGCCTGCACGGTCCGGCGGCCACCCCCCTGCGCGTCGAGCTGGCGAAGAGCAACGAAGGCCTCGTCCTCGTCTTCTCGGCGAAGGCGTCATTCTGAGGAACAGGACCATGACACCGCATCGTTCACCTGCCTCCCGCACGCCTCGGCGACGCCTGACCACGACCCTCGTTGGATGGGGCCTGCTCGTCGTCGCGCTGGCCGTCGTGCAGTCGGCCGATCCGAAGTTCCTGTCGGACGACCCCCTCGCTCGAGAGCCAGAAACCGCAGACGCCTCGGGCGCACAGCCGTGGGACATCGACCTGTTCTACGACCTCACCTACAACCTCTTCGTGACGCCAGGGCGGGTTCCCGCCAATGTCCGCGCACAGAACGTGAACACCATCGACGAGGTGCCCGACTCGAGCTGGTTCACCAACCGAATCGGCAGCCGCGCGGTCACGATCGACGAGGCCGTGCGCGGTCCGATCGTGGGGCCGGCGCCTGTGCCGTCGAAATGGATCCTCACGCGCGAGAAGAGCTCGGGCGCCGCGCCAGGCTTCACGGCGCAGGACGCCAACGGGCACACGTGGTTCGTGTCGTTCGACGCGCCCGCCAACCCCGAGGGGGCGACGGGGGCCCTGGTCGTCGCCACCAAGATCTTCTGGGCACTCGGCTACAACCAGGTGGAGTATTTCCTCACGGACATGCGCCCGGAAACGGTCACGATTTCGCCGACTGCAACCACACGCCGGCCGTCAGGCAAGCGCTCACCACTGACCGAGAACGACGTGCGCGAGATCCTGGAGCGTGCCGACCGGCGTCCCGACGGGTCGTACCGAACCGCGGCCGGACGCATGCTGCCGGGCAAGGTGCTGGGCGGCTTCAAGTACCAGGGCACGCGACCCGACGATCCCAACGACCTCGTCCCGCACGAGCACAGGCGCGAACTGCGGGCGCTGCGCGTCTTCGGCGCATGGACGAACCTCACGGACATGAAGGCGGGCAACACCCTCGACACGATCATCACCGAGGGCGGCCGAGGCCTCATCCGGCACTACGTCCAGGACGTCGGATCGACGTTTGGGGTCGGGGCCAACGGGCCGCACGACTGGAACGAGGGGTGGGAGTACCTGTACGACGGCCCGCCCTCGCGGCGCCGGTTCTTCACCTTCGGGTTCGGCTTCAGCCCGTGGCAGACCGCCGACTACGAGGACTACCCGGCCGTTGGCCGCTTCGAAGGGGACGCCTTCGACCCCGAGACCTGGAAGCCCCGCGTCCCGACGGCGGCTTATTACGAAATGCGCGACGACGACGCGTTCTGGGCCGCGCGGCGGGTGATGGCGTTCTCCGACGACCTGATCCGGGCCATCGTGAAGACGGGGCAGTACAGCGACCCGAGGGCCGAGCAGTACCTGGCCGATGTGCTGATCAAGCGGCGGGACAAGATCGGCCGCGCCTACCTGACGAAGGTCAACCCGGTCGTCGACCCGAAGCTCGACGCCTCGGGCGCCTTGTCCTTCGGCAACGCCGCGACGCAGTACCGCTTCGCGACCGCACCGCGCGGCTACGCGGCGACGTGGTACGTGTTCGACAACGCCACGGGTGAGTCGCGGCGGATTGGCGAGACCACGAGCGTCGACGGACGCATGCAGAAGCCGTCGGAGGCGGCGGGCGATCCCGGGACCTACCTCCGCGTGGACATCGCGACCGATCACCCGGATCACGCGAACTGGAAGCAGCCAGTCCAGGCGTACTTCCTGCGGCAGCCTGCGGGGTGGAAGCTGGTGGGGCTGGAACGGCAGGTCGCGCAGGCCCCGCCGGTCAAGAACTAGCGTCAGGGCGAACCGACAACGCGGAACTTCTGCGATCCCGGTTGCGCAGGCCCTCGGACCTTCGACGATCCCTGTAGCGCAGGCCTTCAGGCCTGCGAGCGGGGATTCGCCTACCCGCGCAGGCTCCACCCCAGCATCAGGAGGCCGATGGCCGCGACCCAGCTGCCGACGACTCGCACGGCGATGCGCATCCAGCCGATGCGCAGCGAGACGACGAAGGCCGATGCGACGGCGACGAGCACGAAGATCGCGCTGACGATGCCCGCCAGTCCAAGAGCCTCGCGTTGCGACACGGCGATGCCCGCGCCGTTGAGCCAGCCGTGCAGGAGCCCCACGACGACGGCCAGGGCGGTGACGACGGTGGGGGACATGCGTCGATCAGCAGCGGTGAGTCCGCCAATGACGAGGAACGACGCGGTGGTGATCGTGCTGGGCACGAGCGTCTGACCGACCAGGAATCCCGCCATACCGCCCACGAGCCAGGCACCGGTCAGCGCGAAGAGCGTTCGCCGTCCTGCCACCGGGCCATTCAGGCCAGCCAGCAGCGCCATCGCCAGGACCGGCACGAGGTCGTCTGGGCTCATCAGCACGTGCGAGATGCCGTCGTAGATCGGACCCAGACCGGTGGTGACGAGGTGCGCCTCGGCAGGAGACGGCAGCAGCGCGCAGGCCAGGACGCCGAGTGCCAGGCCCCGGCGTCTTGACGCGATCGCGACGCTGAATCTCACGCGAACGCCCTCCAGAGGAAGCCCAGCCCGGCCAGGGCGACCAGGGCACCCGCAAACCGCAACGCTGCTTTGCCCGCCGGCCACTTGTGCACGACGCCAATCGCGATGCCGACGCCGTGGAGGCAACCGGTCGCGATGACGAACCCGATGCTGTACATCAGCCCGCTCTGCCCTGGTGGCAGCTCCGTGCCGTGCGCATGACCGTGGAAGATTGCGAAGAACCCCACCAGCAACGCGGCCGCGACGAGCGACGGCTTCGCCTCGCGCGCCACCATGAGGCCGAGCAGCACCGCGGAGAGCGCGATCCCGACCTCGACGCCCGGCAACGGAATGCCCACGAGGCCGAGGAATCCTCCAAACGCCATCACCATGGGGAAGGTGACGGGCAGCAGCCACACGGCCGGCGCGCCGAGCTGGGCGCCCCAGAGGCCCACCGAGATCATCGCCAGCACGTGGTCGAGCCCCGACACCGGGTGCCTCAGGCCGGTGAGGAAGCCCTGTGCCTGGCCCTGCTGCACGTGCGCGAACGCCGGCGCGGCGCTCACGAGCAGCATCAGCACGGCCAGCAGCGAATTGTAGGGGCCCGCCTTCAGGCCCGCCCACGATTCGGTCCGGGACACTCGCCCTTTCACCGAAGCCCTCCGAGCATCAACAAGGTCCGTTGGATGGTCCAGTAGGCGCCGAGCGACCCCACCGCGTAGCCCGGCATCGCCTCGACCAGTCGGGGCCACCGGATCTCCAGCGTGCGGAACGCGCGCTCGAGCAGGACGATCATCACCACGAAGAAGATCTGCCCGATCTCCACCCCGACGTTGAACAGCAGCAACGCCAGCGGTATCTCCGCCTGCGGCAGCCCCATCGTCGTCAGGCCGCTGGCGAAGCCGAAGCCGTGGAGCAGCCCGAAGGCGAACGCCACCACCCAGGGGTGGCGGATCGTGAAGCTCGTCTGGCCGCGCCAACGGCGGACGATCTCGGGACCCAGAAAGAGGATACTGAGGGCGATCGACGCGTTGAGCGGGGCGATCGGGGCACTGGCGTAGCCCAGGGTGGCGATGGCCAGCGTGATGCTGTGCGCGATGGTGAATGACGTGATCGTCTTCACCAACATCCAGCGGTCACCCACGATGAGCAGCAGGCCGAGGACGAAGAGCAGGTGATCGATCCCGAGCAGGATGTGCTCGATGCCAAGGCGCAGGTAGGCCCGCGAGCGTTGCCAGCCCGTGGTCTGCGCGCCAAGCGTCACCGACGGATTCACGGGCTTCAGCAGATGGCTCTCGAGTCGCCCGTCGGCGTGATGCACGCGGATGATGACGTCGGTGATCGTCGACTCGAGGCCGTCGATTGCCACGGTCTTCCCTTGGATGCCGCCTTCGCAGCGCAACGTGCCGCGCACGACCAGGGCGCCGGGCGTGAGCTGCTGCTGGCCGGAGGTGGCCAGGCGGCACTCCTTGGGGATGATGGGCGCGATGTAGATCTCGATCTCGCCGCCGGACGGCTTCTTCCAGAGGAAGCTGTAGGTGTCGGGCCCGGTCTCGCGGAGTTCGAGGAAGCCTGGTCTGACTTCGTGCGCGTGAGCGACGCGTGCGCTCGCGATGAGGACCAGGACTGCCAGCAGCGCCCGTACGAGCCGTGTCACTTCGAGGCTCCCCGCGGGGTGCCCGCCGATGCGTCGGCGGACTGCGGAGGGACACGCTGCTCCACGGTGACGCGATAGCGCTCGAGCATCCGCTCGTACATCGCGTTCAGCTCACGCCTCCGGCGATCGGCGAGGAACTCGCGCTCGACCGCCGGTCGCACGTCGGCGAGCCCAGGCAAGTAACCCTCCCGCCGTTCCCGCACCCACACGAGGTGCAGGCCATAGCCCGAGCGAATGGGTCCCGCCCAGCGCCCGGGCTCGACCTTCAGGATCGCGTCGGCAAACTCCTCTCCGAACTGTCGCGCCACGTCGGCACGCGTCGAGCGTTCCACCTCGCGTGGCAGCATCAGCGAATCACCGGCGGCATCAATCTCGACAGAGGGGCCGGCTGCCGAGAGCTGCGCAAGGAGTGCCCGAGCGTCCTCGTCGACGGCAGCGCCGCGCCGGTCCGGGCTCAGGTACACCTGGCGGAACGCGACTTCGGGCTCGATGCGGAACGTCTCGGCGTGCTGGTCGAGCCAGGCCTGCAGTTCGGCGTCGGTCGGCGGCGTCGCGTCGATGGTGTCCTCGGCCAGGAACTCGAGCTTCTGCCTGAGCCGCCGCCGGATGATCGTGTCGTCGCGGTCGAGTCCCATGGCCATGGCCTCGCGTGTGGCCATCTCCTCGCGCACGTAGTCGTCGACGAGTCCCTTGAGTTCCTCTTCAGTCGGTGGGCGCTGCCATGTGCGGCCGAAGCCCGCGATCATCGAGTCAATCTGGCCCGGCGTGATGACGATACGAGTGGAGCCGGGGCCGCCGCCACCCCGCCAGTTGAAGACCAGGAAGAGCAGCGCGCCAATCGCGAGGAAGTGGACGAGGGGTTC
>JAFNAJ010000478.1 GCA_017860085.1 Acidobacteriota bacterium
ACGGCCGCAGGCTGGCGTTTGCCGGCGTCGTCTGGACGTACTGCAGGCGATCGTCCACGCCGTTGCGATCGCTGTCGCCCGAAAGCACCTGGTTGACGTTGGCGGTGCGAAGCAGGTTGTAGCCGTAGTTGCCGACGTAGCCGACCTCGACCGTGCTGTTCCGCCAGACCTCGTGCTGGAACATCACGTTCCACTGCCAGTTGTTCGGCGTCTTCATGTCGACCTCTCGGCCAGAGCCCGGCCTGCCGAAACTGACACCGAAACACCCTTCGCAGGGCTCGGCGGTGGTGTCGAGCTTGCGGAGACCGTTCGACAGGGCGACGAACGGCGGGTTAGTGGCGATGTTCAGCCCGGGCGAAAGCCGCTCGCGCAGGAAGAACTGCCCGATTCCAGCGCGAATGGCCGTCTTGCCGGTGCCGAAGACGTCGTACGCGACGCCCACGCGCGGCGCGATGTTGTTGAGATCCTGCTCCATCAGCGAGCGATTCGGGCCCGCCGTGCCGCCTCTGAAGCCCGCGTCCTGGCACCAGCTCTGATCGGGCGGCTGCAGCAGGCCGTTGCACGGGTCGCTGCCGAGCGCCGGGTTGAAGAGGTCCGGCTGGAAGCTCATGATCTTGTCGTCGGCCACGTACGGATTGAAGAGCATCGAGTAGCGGACGCCGTAGTCGAGGGTGAGGCGCGGCGAGACCTGCCACGAGTCGGCGATGTAGAACTCCATGTCGCGCCAGCGCTGCGGCGCCGGGCGCCCGGCCGACGCCTCCGAGTAGCCCCACGTCATGTCGCGCAGCAGCCAGTCGGCGAGGATGTTGCCCGTGTTGGCGCCCCACCCGTTCAGGCCCGCCGATCCCCAGAAGCGCGAGTGCTGGCTCGAGCCGTTGCCGTCGGTGTCCTCGTTCTTCTTTCCGAAGCTGGCGAGGAAGCCGGCCTTGACGAGATGCTTGCCGAAGACCTGGGTGTAGTCGTCCTTGATGACGAACAGGTCCTGGTTGTTGAGGAACGGCGCCTCGTTCCAGAGCGCCTGGTAGCCGGAGCCGCCCCACCACACCGGGTGACCGGTCTCGGCGCCGTACTGCTTGTTGTCGAACCCGTAGAGGGGCACGATGGCGCTGGCAGCGTCGTAGCCGAGCTGCGATTCGAAGCCGCCGCGCGTGATCTCGATCTTGTTGGCCGAGTAGCTGAACTGCACCACGTTGGTGGCGCTCGTGCCGAACGTCTGGTTCAGCGTCGCGGCGAACGACTTGCTCGGCTGGTTCCAGTTCGAGTCCACCGAGGGAAACGGGTCGTCGCCCCACAGGTTGGTGTAGATGCTGGGGGCCTCGTTCTTCCAGCTGTCCTGCGTGTAGCGCACCATCAATCGCGTTCTGTCCGTGAACGTCCAGTCGGCGCGCACGTTGTACTGCGCGAAGTCGATCGGCGAGGTCACCGAGGTCACCCAGTTGTTGCAGCTGCCAGAGGCCGGGGTGACATTGGGCAGGGGGTAGAGGGCCAGCATCGCCTGGCCGCCGGGGCTGAGGCGATCGCGTGGAATCCGGTTGTCGGGGAACGCTGCGCCGGTCAACGGATCGACGGGCATCGGCGGCGAGCAACCAGCGATCCGGGGCCCGCTGAAATCACCACGGCGCTCCAGCTCGGTGGGGACGAACGCCGCACGGGCTGTCCCGCGCTTCTCCTGGTTCCACTCCACCGACCCGAAGAAGTGCAGCTTGTCCTTGATGATCGGGCCTCCAAACGTGCCGCCGAAGTCGTTCCGCTTCAACTCCTCCTTCGGCTGATCGCTCTGCTCGAGGAAGTAGTTCTTCGCGTTGAGCGCGTCGCTGCGGCCCGAGTAGAACGCGCTGCCGCGGAACTGGTTGGTGCCACTGCGCGTGACGATGTTGATCTGCGCACCGCCGGCACCGCCGAACTCGGGGCCGTAGCTGTTGCGCATGATCTTGAACTCCTCGATCGCGTCGAGCGAGGGGTAGACGAGGATGGTGCGGTTCGACCCGACATCGTTGTTGTTGGCGCCGTCCACCGTCCACAGGTTGGCCGTGACGTCGCTGCCCGACACCGACAGGTCCGACCCGCCCAGCAGGCCCTTGTCCTTCACGTTGAGGAAGTCGGGGGCGCTGACGCCCGGCATGAGCGTGGCCAGCTGCAGGAAGTTGCGGCCGTTGAGCGGCAGCTCGCGCACCTGCTGGCCCGTGACGACGCCCGAGACGTCGCCGCCCAGCAACTTCACCGGCGTGGACGAGGCCGCGACGGTGATTACCTCACTGATGTCGCCGGTCTCGAGCGTGAAGTCGATGAGATAGTCGTCTGCGACACGCAGCGTGACGCCGGTGCGGGTCACGGTCTTGAATCCGGCCAACTCGACCACGACACGGTAGCGACCAACCGGAAGGTCCGACGCAACGTAGACACCCTGGTCGTTGGAGACCAACGTTCTCGTCAGGCCAGTGTCCTCGTTGGTAACCGTCACGGTGGCGCCGGGGACGACCCCCTTCGACACGTCGGTGACGGTGCCGCGAAGCGTAGCCGTGGACCGCTGAGCGAACGCGGGCGACGATGACAGCAGCGCCGCCAGGGCCAGACACGGCACGACTCCAAACCACACCTTGCGCATGCGACCAGACCTCCTCCGAAGTGATAAAACGTTCGTGCCGGTATTATCGGCACTTTGAGAAACAAGTCAAGAACTTTT
>JAFNAJ010000479.1 GCA_017860085.1 Acidobacteriota bacterium
TGCGATCGTCGATGTCGACACGCTCTGGCGGAGGCGATCGGACGGCGCACTGTTCCACTGGAAGGGACGCGCCTGCAAGGGCTACACGAAGGTCGGCGCTGGCTGGCTCCTCATTCTGCACACCGGGCTCCTCGACTACGGCGCGCAGTAGCACCAACGTCGCCGGGAGGCCGCCGGCGCTCCCCAGAGAACCAGCAAGAGCGCGCACCTTCGTGCCCGGCAAATCCGGCCATTTCCGCGATCTTCCTCGTGCCCTTGTCCGGCGCCGCCGCCGGGAGTAGGATGAGCGGAAATCCACATCACGCACGCACGGCGCTGTCTGGACGCTTGTCCTTGGGGGCGGTTCGTCGGAGACGCAGAACCCGGGAGGGTCAGCTGATGCTACGACGGTTGTGGCTCGTGCCGGTGCTTTGTGCGGCCATCGCGCAGCCTGCGATGGCCCAGTCCCAGATCACGAGGTCGAGGCCCGCAACGTGGACACCAACCTCTTGCGCACCGCCGTGACGGGCCGCGAGGGACGGTTCGCCCTGCTGGCGCTGCCGCCGGGGCGTTACACGGTGACGTTCAAGCTGTCAGGGTTCGCGACCCTGGTCCAGGAGGAGGTCTCGCTCACGGTCGGCCAGTCCGCGAAGCTCAACGTGGCGATGAAGCTCTCCGGCGTGGCGGAGACGCTGACGGTGACCACGCAGGCCCCGACGATCGAGACGTCGAACACGGCGTCGAGCACCACGCTCAACCAGCGCACCATCGAGACCACCCCCATCCTGGGCCGCAAGTTCGAGGACATGCTGGGCCTCACCCCGGGTGTCAGCGTGGTCCAGGGGCCGGACGGGGACGAGATCAACTTCGCGGGCCAGCGCGGCGTCTTCAACAACATCAGTCTCGACGGCGGCGACTACAACAACGGGTTCTTCGGCGAACAGATGGGCGGGCAGCGCGCGGCCATCGACATCACGCTGGATGCGGTCAAGGAATTCCAGGTGATCGCGACCGGCGCCAACGCGGAGTACGGCCGCACGGCGGGCGGTGTGGTCAACGTGATCACGAAGTCGGGCACGAACGACGTCCGCGGCAGCCTCTTCTACTTCCAGCGCCTGGAGGCGCTGACGGCGGACACGTCGGACGGCAAGCCGCTGGAAGACTTCCACCGCGAGCAGCTCGGCGGCACGATCGGCGGCCCGCTGAAGCGCGACAAGCTGTTTTTCTTCTTCGCGCTGGAGGGCATTCGCGAGAACCTGCAGCGGCCGAACCTCTCTGCGGTGATCGGCAGCACCCCGTGCCCGGTGCCCAATCCCACGCTCGGGGCCAACGAGGCGCTCATCAACGGCAACGCCGACTGTCAGCGGCTGGCCCTCACCAGCTTCTTCCGGACGACACGCAACCAGGAGGAAGGGCAGCCGGTCGACCACAAGATCAACAACGACGCGCTGCTGGCCAAGGCGGACTGGGTGCTCAACAGCGCGAACAACCTGTCGGCGTCGTACAACTTCAACTACTCGAAGAACACCAACCAGACCTTCGACGTGCCGACCTACGGCAACTCGGCCAACGGCATCGAGGGGCCGTCGAAGATCAACGTCCTGAACGTCAACCTGTTCAGCACGGTGTCGACGTCCAGGGTGAACGAGTTCCACTTCAGCTACTCGCGCGAGGACCGGCCGCGCTGGGCCGTGGACTCGAACGTGCCCGCCGACACCGGCGTGGGCTTCGAACCGTCGTTCCGCTTCGGCAACCCGTTCTTCCTGGGGCCGAACGTCGACGAACTGATCCAGCGCTTCCAGTTCAAAGACAACTTCTCCATCATCACCGGCCACCACACGATCAAGACCGGCGGCGAGTGGCTGCACACGAACAACTACCAGATCTTCCGGGGCTTCTTCAAAGGACGCTACCTGTTCGACAGCGTGACCGGATTCCTCCGCTACGCGTCGGCGCCGGCCGCCGGCGGCTTCGGGCCGTACACCGTCGGCTGCTCCAACGGCACCTACGTCACCGCGCCTGCGTCGTGCCCGGCGGGCAGCAGCACGACCGGAGGCCCCCTGCTGTTCTACCTGCAGGGCAGCAGCCCTGACGGCGTCGCCCGCGACGCGGCGGGCGAGTCCGACATCAACAACGAGGAGATCGCGCTGTTCGTGCAGGACAAGTGGCAGGTCACCCCGCGTGTCACGCTCGACTACGGGCTGCGCTGGGACGCGCAGTTCATGCCCGAGACGGTGGACCCGAAGACGACCGCGTACGCGCCGTTCCTGGGCGATCCCCGCTTCCCTTCGGACGGCACGATTCCCGACCAGGTGAACCAGTGGCAGCCCCGCGTCGGGATGGCGTGGGACGCGACGGGCGACGGCAAGACGCTCGTCAGGGCGAGCGTCGGGATCTACTACGCGCGCCAGAACATGCTGAGCCAGGTGGGCTCGGTCACCACGAACGGCATCCAGCAGAAAACGGACTACCGCAATACCGCGTTCACCGCCTTCTCGAACATGCCGACATGGCCGAACCTGCTGCCGCCCACCTCCACGCCGCCAGGGACGTTCCCCTCGTTCACCGGCGTGCGGGTATTCGACCGCGACTACAAGAACCCGCGGATCACGGCCCTCAACGCGGCCTTCGAACGCGAGCTCGCGCCGCACCTGGCCATGTACGTCGACTTCACGTACGCGAAGGGGGAACACCTGACCCGGTTCCTGAACTACAACGTCCACGGCACGGCCGTGGCGCCGACGCAACCCGCCAGCTATGACGTCACGACGTACACCGGAGCCAATCCCTTCGAGCCCCAGCTCGGCGACGTGTTCGTCACCAACAGCCGCGGGAAGGGCGAGTACCGCGGCGCCACCTTCGGCCTGCGCAAGCGGTTCGCCGACAGGTACCAGTTCGAAGCCAACTATGTCCTGTCGAAGGACGAAGACGACGACTCCAACGAACGCGACCCGTTCACGGACCGGTCGTTCAACTTCTACGACCTGAGCCAGGACTACGGGCC